>JBDZVW010000023.1:0-15237 GCA_040255885.1 Betaproteobacteria bacterium | reverse complement strand
CTGCGCGACCGCGAAGGCCTGGTGCAGGCGGTGTGCGATCCGGACAGCCCGGCCACGTTTCAGACCGCCGAACGCGTTCGCAACGAATTCGTGCTGCGCGTTACCGGCAAGGTGCGGCCGCGTCCCGAAGGCACCGTCAATCCGGATCTGCGCAGCGGCGAAGTGGAAGTGCTGGCGCAGGACATCGAAATCCTGAATCCGTCGCTGACACCGCCGTTCCAGATGGACGATGACAACATTTCGGAGAACGTGCGGCTGGAGTACCGCTTCCTCGATCTGCGCCGGCCGCAGATGCAGAAAAACCTGCGGCTGCGCTACCGCGTGGCGATGGCGGTGCGCAACTACCTCGACCGGCACGGTTTCATCGACATCGAAACGCCGATGCTGACGCGCTCGACGCCCGAGGGCGCGCGCGATTACCTGGTGCCGAGCCGGGTGCATGCGGGCGAGTTCTACGCGCTGCCGCAGTCGCCGCAGTTGTTCAAGCAGCTGCTGATGATTTCCGGTTTCGACCGTTATTACCAGATCGTCAAATGCTTCCGTGACGAGGATCTGCGCGCCGACCGCCAGCCGGAATTCACGCAGATCGACATCGAAACCTCGTTCCTGAGTCAGGATGAAATCATGGCGCTGATGGAAGCGCTGATCCGGCAGGTGTTTCGCGAGGCGCTCGAAGTCGAACTGCCGAACCCGTTTCCGCGCATGCGCTACGACGAGGCGATGGCGCTTTACGGCTCCGACAAGCCCGATCTGCGCGTGCCGCTGAAGCTCACCGAGCTGACCGACATCATGCGCGAGGTCGATTTCAAGGTGTTCCGCGATGCGGCGCAGCTCAAGGGCGGGCGCGTGGCGGCGCTCAACGTGCCGGGTGGCGGCACGCTGTCGCGCAAGGAAATCGACGATTACACCGAGTTCGTCAAAATCTATGGCGCGAAGGGGCTGGCCTACATCAAGGTCAACTCGGTCGCGCAGGGCGCCGCCGGCCTGCAGTCGCCGATCCTCAAGTTTTTGCCGGAAGCGGCCGTCGCAGCCATTCTCGAACGCGCCGGCGCGCATGACGGCGACCTGATTTTCTTCGGCGCCGACAGGGCCAGGGTCGTCAACGAGGCGCTGGGCGCGCTGCGCGTGAAGATCGGCCATGAGCGCGGGCTGGTGCAGGGGACGTGGTGTCCGCTGTGGGTGGTTGATTTCCCGATGTTCGAATGGGACGAGGACGCGAAGCGCTGGCAGGCGATGCATCATCCGTTCACGTCGCCCGCCGAAGGTCACGAGGAACTGCTGGAGTCGGATCCCGGCGCTGCGCGCGCCCGCGCGCACGACATGGTGCTGAACGGTTCCGAGATCGGCGGCGGGTCGGTGCGGATTCATCGCCAGGACGTGCAATCGAAAGTGTTCCGCGCGCTCAACATCGGCGCGGACGAAGCCGAAGCCAAGTTCGGTTTCCTGCTGCAGGCGCTGCAATACGGCGCGCCGCCGCATGGCGGCATTGCGTTCGGCCTCGATCGCATCGTGACGCTGATGGCCGGCGAGGAGTCGATCCGCGATATGATCGCGTTCCCGAAGACGCAGCGCGCGCAATGCCTGCTCACGCGCGCGCCGAACACCGTCGATGAGCAGCAGTTGCGCGAGCTGCATATCCGTGTGCGCCGCGCTGAAACCGCGAAGACGGAGCAGCATCCGGCCTGACGCGCGGCAATCGAACGGCTTCCGATGGCATGGTTGCGTAAACGGATCGCGCGCCGGTTCCCGGCGTTCGTGGTCCTAGCCGCTCTGGCGGTTGGCGCGCTACTGGCGCAGCCGGCAGCCATCCCCGCATCCGCCCGCAACGGCGATCCAGCCATACCGTATGTTGCGCTGGCCGATTTGCCGGCACAGGCGCGCACAACGCTCAGGCTGATCGAGCGCGGCGGTCCGTTTCCGTACGCGCGCGACGGCGTGGTGTTCCACAACTACGAACGGCGATTGCCGCGCCGGCCGCGCGGCTACTACCACGAATACACGGTGAAAACACCGGGTGTGCGCGCCCGCGGCGCGCGCCGCATCATCACCGGCGCGAACGGCGAGTACTATTACACCGGCGATCACTACCGCAGTTTCAGACGGATCCGGCAATGAACGCAATCGATCTTCAGGAGTTGCTGCAGGATGGCCGCGGCAACGGCATTTACCGTGCACCGGCGGGCGCCGTCGCGGCTCTGCGTGACGCGGTATCCGCGGCTGGCGCGCAGGCGCTGGCACTCGATCTGAGCGGGGTTGCGACCAAGGCGCAGTTTCTGGCCGCCTGTGCGGAACAGCTTGAATTGCCGGCGGAGTTCGGCCACAACTGGGATGCGCTGGCGGATTGTCTCGGTGATCTTGCGTGGGATCCACCGGCGGCGCGGGTGATTTTCTGGAGCCATGGCGGCGAGCTGGCGCGTCACGCGCCGGACTGCGTGGCGACGGCGCTTGAAATTTTCGAGGACAGCGTGATGGGGTGGGCCGGGCATGGCCGGGCATTGTGGGTGGTGCTCGATCCGGCGTCGGCCGGCGGACATTCATTGCCGGCATTGCCGACGCACTGAATGCGATGGGTTACAAGATCCCGATCTCGGTGCTGGTGATCATTCATACGCGGGCGCTCGAAGTGTTGCTGCTGGAACGTGCGAGCCATCCCGGTTTCTGGCAGTCGGTGACCGGCAGCCAGGAGGCGGGCGAGACGCTGGCCGAAACGGCGGCGCGCGAAGTACGCGAGGAGACCGGGCTCGAGGTGCTGCGTTTCAGGCTTGACGACTGGTATCAGCAGAACCGCTTCGAGATATTCCGGCAATGGCGCCACCGTTACCGGCCGGGTGTGACGCACAACACGGAGCACGTATTCGGACTGTGCCTGCCGTCGCCGCAACCGGTAACGATCGCACCGCGCGAGCATCTCGGCTATCAATGGCTGCCGTGGCAGGCGGCGGCGGAGACGGTGTTTTCATGGAGCAATGCCGCCGCCATCCGCGAGCTGCCGCGGCGTGCCGCAGGCGCGAAGTGACCTTGGGAAGACCGGGTATTTCGGGCAACCGGGTTCAATTTTTTCTGTCTCAAATTATGGTAAATTCGAATTCGATATTGGTTTTGCACGGAAGCAGGGAATCAGGATGGAAATGAGCGTCACCTTCGACCGGTTCAAGCCGCTGGCGGATGAAGACTGTGAGGCGCGCATCGTCGCCGCCAGGAAAAAGCTTGGCAGGCGCGCGGTGATTCTCGGCCACCATTACCAGCGCGCCGACGTTTACCGCCATGCCGACCTCACCGGCGATTCATTGCAGTTGTCGCGGCTGGCGTCGCAGACCGATGCCGATCATATCGTGTTCTGCGGTGTGCATTTCATGGCGGAGGTCGCCGACATCCTGTCCAAGCCGGAGCAGATCGCGATTCTGCCCGACATGAACGCCGGCTGCTCGATGGCCGACATGGCCAGCCTGCCGAAAGTGGAGCGCGCGTGGCGCGAACTGTCGGAAGTGGCCGATGCCGACGCCACCTTCACGCCGGTCACGTACATCAATTCGGCGGCCGATCTGAAGGCGTTCTGCGGCGAGCACGGCGGCATCGTGTGCACGTCGACCAACGCGCGCCAGGTGCTCGAGTGGTGTTTCGCGCGGCGCGAGAAGGCGCTGTTCTTCCCCGATCAGCACCTCGGGCGCTGGAGCGGGCACCAGCTCGGCGTGCCGCTCGACGCGATGCAGGTGTGGGACCCCGATGAGCCGATGGGCGGGTTGACGCCGGAGCAGATCCGGCGCGCGAAGATCCTGCTGTGGAAAGGCCACTGCTCGGTGCACCAGATGTTCCAGGCAAGCCACGTGCAGCGCTTTCGCGAGCAGCATCCGGACGGGATCGTGATCTGTCACCCCGAGTGCAACTTCGATGTATGCCGGATCGCGGATTACGTCGGCTCCACCGACTACATCATCCGCACCATCAAAAGCGGCGCACCGGATACGCGCTGGCTGGTCGGCACCGAACTGAACCTCGTCAACCGGCTGGCCGAAGAACTGCTGCCCGAGGGCAAGATCATCCAGTTCATGGCGCCGACGGTGTGCATGTGTTCGACGATGGCGCGCATCGACCCGCAGCACCTGGCGTGGACGCTGGAGAGTCTGGTCGAAGGCAAGGTCGTCAACCGCATTGCGGTGCCGCCGCGTGAGGCGGAACTGGCGCGGGTGGCACTCGACCGGATGCTGCAGGTGGTTTGACCGGAGCCTTCCGACAGCGGCGCGCTCGCACGCCCGTCGTCGGACGCTTTTCCCTGCTGCCCGTACGTCTCGGAGCGGGAATGTCCCGCTCGCAAGTAAAATCGCCCATGGCGCCCGGTTTCATGCCAGGGCGGACAAAGGCGAATTGGCGCATCCATGACCAAAGCTCTCAAGATCGCGACCTATAACATTCACAAGGGCTTCTCGGCGTTCAACCGCCGCATGGCGATTCACGAGCTGCGCGAGCGCCTGCGCGGACTGGACGCCGACGTGGTGTTTCTGCAGGAAGTGCTGGGCAGCCACGAGACGCACGCGCTGCGCTACGAGGACTGGCCGCCGCAGCCGCAGTACGAGTTTCTGGCCGATACCATCTGGAGCGATTACGCCTACGGCAAGAACGCGGTGTACAACGGCGGGCATCACGGCAACGCCGTTCTCAGCCGCTTTCCGATCGTTTCGTGGCACAACTATGACGTTTCCGCGTACCGTTTCGAACGGCGCGGCCTGCTTCATTGCGAGATCGAGATTCCGGACTGGACGCGGCGGCTGCATTGCGTGTGCGTCCATTTCGCGCTGCTGGGACGGGGCCGCGAGCGGCAGCTGGCGGCGCTGCGCCGGCACATCGAGCAATGGATCCCGCCGGATGCGCCGCTGATCGTGGCCGGCGACTTCAACGACTGGCGCGGCCGGGCCGGCTATGACCTGATGCGGCTGCTCAATGTGCGCGAAGTGTTCGAACTGGTGAGCGGCGAGTCGGCGAGAAGTTTTCCGGCGGCGTTGCCGCTGTTCCGGCTCGATCGCATCTATGTCCGGGGTTTCGGCGTGCGGCGCGCGCAGGTGCATCACGGCCGCGGCTGGGCGCGCATCTCCGATCACGCGGTACTGACATCGACGCTGGCGCTGTTATGATGCGCTTCATCGTGGCGGTCGGCGTCCGGAGAAAGGAAGCACGGAAAGGCGGATGACATTGATCCGTCATCGCCGCGCATCGTTTTCCTCATGATCATGCGCCGGGACGCTGGCTTCGCGGATCGCACCATACGGCGCAACGAATGGCGCGCGCTGCTGGCGCTGTTGCCCTATTTCAAACCGTATCGCGGCCGTGTCGCGTTCGCGCTCGGCTGCATGGTGGCCGCAAAGCTGGCGAACGTCGGCGTGCCGCTGGTGATGAAGGCGCTGGTGGATGCGCTGACGCCCGGACATGCGCTGGTCGCGGTGCCGGCGACGCTGCTGCTGGCGTATGGCGGGCTGCGCTTTTCGACCGCGCTGTTCACCCAGTTGCGCGAGGCGGTGTTCGCACGCGTGACGCAGCGCACGGCACGGCGCGTTGCACTCAGGGTGTTTCGCCATCTGCACGGTCTGGCGCTGCGCTTCCACCTGGAGCGCCAGACCGGCGGCGTGTCGCGCGACATTGAGCGTGGCACGCGCGGCATCGGCAGCCTGGTGAGTTTCACGCTCTACAGCATACTGCCGACGCTGATCGAGATCGCGCTGGTGCTGGGTATACTGCTCGCGCGCTATGCGATCGTGTTCGCCGCGATTACGGTTGTGACGCTGGGCATCTACATCGCGTTTACCGTCGGCGTCACCGAATGGCGCACGCGTTTCCGGCGCGAGATGAACGAGCTCGATACGCAGGCCAACAGCCGTGCGATCGACAGCCTGCTCAACTACGAAACCGTCAAGTATTTCGCGAACGAAGGCTTCGAGGCACAGCGCTATGATGAAAGCCTGGCGCGCTGGGAGGGCGCGGCGGTGCGCTCGCAGACTTCGCTCGCGGCGCTCAACGTCGGCCAGAGCGCGATCATCGCCGCCGGCGTGACGGCGATCATGTGGTGCGCCACGGACGGCGTGGTCAACGGCACGATGACGTTGGGCGATCTGGTGCTGGTCAATGCGTTCCTGATCCAGCTTTACGTGCCGCTCAATTTCCTCGGCGTGGTGTACCGCGAAATCAAGCAGGCGCTCGCCGACATGGATCGCATGTTCCGTCTGCTGGCGGAAAACACCGAGGTGCGTGACGCGTCGGATGCGGCCGCGCTGGCGGGGGACGGTGCCGACGTGCGGTTCGAGCATGTTGATTTCGCGTACGACAGCCAGCGGCCGATCCTGCACGATGTGTCGTTCGCGATCGCCGATGGCCGCAGCGTCGCCGTGGTCGGCAGAAGCGGCGCCGGCAAGTCGACGCTGGCGCGGTTGCTGTTTCGGTTTTACGACGTGTCCGGCGGCCGCGTTGCGGTGAACGGACAGGACATTCGCAGCGTTACGCAGGAAAGCCTGCGTGCGGCGATCGGGATCGTGCCGCAGGATACGGTGCTGTTCAACGACACGATCTACTACAACATCGTCTACGGCCGCATCGATGCCACGCACGATGACGTGATTGCGGCGGCACGCGCCGCGCACATCCATGATTTCATCGCGAGTCTGCCCGATGGCTATCAGACGCGTGTCGGCGAACGCGGGCTGAAGCTTTCCGGCGGCGAAAAGCAGCGGGTTGCAATTGCGCGGGCGCTGCTGAAGAATCCGCGCATCCTGATCTTCGACGAAGCGACGTCGGCGCTTGATTCCCGCTCCGAGAAGGCGATCCAGGCCGAGCTTGCGCGCATCGCCGCCAGCCGCACCACGCTGGTGATCGCGCACCGGCTGTCGACCGTGGTCGACGCCGACGAGATACTGGTGATGGAGGCCGGCCGTATCGCCGAGCGCGGCACGCACGCGGCGCTGCTCGCGCGCGGCGGTATCTACGCCCGCATGTGGCGGTTGCAGCAGCGCGAACAAGGGGCCGGCGGCGCGGACCTGGAAGCGGTTGCCGGCTGATCTCATGCTGCCCGGGCCGGCTCCAGCCTTGCCAAGTTACATCAGATTGTTAAATTTTTAGTTCAAGAGACTTCCATTACTATAGGATTTTTGGTATTTTTATGCCCTCCATAACGCAATAGCAATAAGCGCGTCGCGGTATCTGTTGCAGGAGGGCTGGAATGCTGAAATGGCTGATGGTGGTGGCGGCGTTGTTATACGCGACGGCGGCGTTCGCGCATTCCACGAACACCGATGCATCGGCTTCCACTGCTGCGGATTCGGCGGCGGCCCACAAGCCGGCAAAAAAGGCGAGTGCGCGCGCGCATCGCAGCCGCAAGCACACGAGCAAGTCCCGTGTCAGGCAGGCGCCGAAGAAGAAGACCGCGGCGCGGCACCAGCGGGCGCGGCATACGGCAGCGCGGACCTCGCATCATCATCATGGGAAAAAATCTGAGATCAACCTCGGCCATGTCGCGCGGGCGGTGAAGCTCACGCTGCGTTCGTCGGCGGCGCTGGTGATCGACCAGGATGCCGGCCGCGTACTGTATTCGAAGAACGTCGACAACATCATGCCGATCGCATCGATCACCAAGCTGATGACGGCAATGGTGATGCTCGATGCGCATCCGGCGCTCGATCAGAAGATCACCATCGTCGATGCCGACAAGGATGAGCTGAAGCATTCGCGCTCGCGTCTGCGGATTGGCACCGAGCTGAGCCGCTACGACATGCTGCGGCTGGCGCTGATGTCGTCCGAAAATCGCGCCGCGGCGGCACTGGGCCGCACCACGTTTCCCGGCGGAACGCCGGCTTTCGTTGCGGCGATGAACCGCAAGGCGGCCTCGCTCGGCATGTGGAACACGCACTTCGTCGAGCCGACCGGACTCGACAGCCACAACGTTTCCACTGCCCAGGACCTGGTAAAAATGGTCGAAGCGGCTTACCACTATGCGCTGATCCGCCAGTTCACGACGACCACCGCGCGTGAAGTGGAGGTTGCAGGCGGCCGCGCTTTGGAGTATCACAACTCCAACACGCTGGTGAAAAACCGCCGCTGGCATATCGGGCTGTCGAAGACCGGCTTCACCAACGAGGCCGGCCGCTGCCTGGTGATGCGGACCGCGATCGCGGAGCGGCCTGTTATCATTGTGCTGCTCGATTCGTGGGGACGTTATTCGCGGATCGGTGATGCCAACCGCATCAGGAAGTGGATCGAAACCAGCGCGGCGCATCAGCCTTTCGGCTGATGCCGGGCCCGGCGATGCCATCGTCGGAGTCGCACCGAAACATGGCAACCAACGGGCAATCATGGCGTCGCACACCAAACGACTTGCATTTCACGATATCCGTCCGGCAGCAGCCAGCATGCGTGCCGAAATCATCGACGGATTGTCGCGGCCCAACAAGGCCATCGCACCCAAGTATTTCTACGACGATCGCGGCAGCCGGCTGTTCGAGGAAATCTGCGATCAACCTGAATATTATCCGACCCGCACCGAACTCGAACTGATGCGCCGCCACGGCGGCGAGATGGCGCGGGCGCTGGGCGAAAACTGCCTGCTGATCGAGTACGGCAGCGGCAGCGGCCGCAAGACGCGGCTGCTGATCGACGCGCTGCAGCCGGCGGCCTACGTGCCGATCGACATCTCCGGCGAGCAGCTGGAAGCCAGCGCGGCGCAGTTTGCGGCCGCCTATCCGGCACTGGAAATAATCGCCGTGTGCGCCGATTACTCCCGCCCGCTCGAGCTGCCGCTGAACGGCCTGCGCACGGCCCGCCGCGCGATCTATTTTCCGGGATCGACGATAGGCAACCTGAGCGTTGCCGAGGCGGGCAAATTCTTGCGCAATGCCGCGCGGCTGGCCGGACCGGGCGGCGCGATGCTGGTCGGCGTCGATCTCAAGAAAGACGAGAGCCTTCTCAATGCCGCCTACAACGACAGCCGCGGCGTGACGGCGGCGTTCAATTTGAATCTGCTGACGCGGATCAATCGCGAGCTGGAGGCGGATTTCGATCCCGACGCGTTCCGCCACCGTGCGCGCTATGACGCCGGTGCGGGACGCGTCGAGATGCACCTGGTGAGTCTCAAGGCGCAGCGCGTGACGATAGGCGGGCAATCATTCGAATTCAGCGACGGAGAAACCATCCACACCGAAAATTCCTGCAAGTACACGGTGGACGAGTTTCAGCAATTGGCGCGCTCGGCCGGCTTCGAGCCGCGGCAGGTGTGGACCGATGCCAACGGCTGGTTCTCGGTGCACTATCTGGTGGTTCCCGCCTGAGCGTCGTGCTCGACCCGCGTCAGAAACCCCGTCAATACGTCGTTGAAGCGCTCCGCCTGCTCGACGTTCGACAGATGCGCAGTCGATGGAATGATCTCCAGTTTCGAACCGGCAATACCGTCATGTATTTCGCGCGCCATCGTGACCGGCGTGGACTGATCCTCGGCGCCGACGATGACCAGCACCGGACAGCGGATCTCGTGCAGCCGCTGGGTGACGTTGATCTTTGAAATGGCGTGGCTGCAGCCGGCGTAGCCGGCCAGCGGCGTGGAGGCGATCACGGCGCCGATACGCTGCATCGTGTACGGGTGCTCGACGCGGAACGGCTCGGTGAACCAGCGCACGAGTGTCGGCTCGACCAGCGACGGCATGCCGTTGCGCTGCGCCGCTTCGATCCGTGCCGCCCATACCGTCGCCATGTCCGGCGTGTAGCCGCTGCTGGTGTCGGCGAGCACCATGCTGCGGAACACGCCCGGATATTTGAGCGCGAAGGTTTGCGCGATCATGCCGCCCATCGACAGGCCGACGAAATGCGCATGCCGGATGTCCAGTGCGGCGAACAGTCCGTGAACGTCGCCGGCAAGTTGATCGAGCGTGTACGGTCCGGACGGGGCGCTGCTCAGGCCGTGGCCGCGGGTATCGAAGCGCAATATTCTGAAGTGCGGCGCCAGCGCGTCGATCTGGTCGTCCCACATCGAGCTGTCGCACGCCAGTGAATGGCTCATCACAAGCCATGGCTTGTTGCTGGTGTCGTCATCGTCGCCGTCGATGCGATAGCCGATTTCGATGCCGTTGGTTTTGATTTTCATGGGCCATCCCCGAATTGAAAGCGGTAAGCATACAGGCTGGAGCGGCGCCGGCTCAAGCGCGGAGGGCATTTCGCGTTTGAAGCAATCGAAGAAACCCGCGGCCGCAGGTTTCTCAGCCGATCGAAATCGAAATCCGGAAATTCCCGCGCACCAGCTGCAGCGAGAAATGGTGCCCCGTGTGCCGCAGCGCGGCGATCAATTGTGATGCCGATTCAACGCGGGTCTGGTTGACGGCATAGATCACGTCGCCCGGCCGCAGTCCGTAGAACCACGCCTGACTGTTCCGGTCCACCGCGACCGCAAGCGCGCCTTTTACCTTGCCGTAGAGCGGATTGCCGGGCTTGAGATTGGCGACCTCGAGTCCGGACAGTTGCGGCACCTTGCGGCCGCTCGTTTGCTCCGGCTTCGGCGGCGCCGCGATGCGCGCGGTGACCGTTTCACGGGTGTGATCGCGGATCACCGTGAGCTGTACGTCCTGCCCGATCGGTGTCAGGCCGAGCCGGTTGCGCAGTTCGGAACTGCTCTCGATCGGACGTCCGTTCATCGCGACGACCACGTCACGTGCCCTGAGGCCGGCCTTGGCGGCCGGCGAATCCGCCACCACGCTAGTAATCACTGCGCCTGAAGCGGCCGAGATGCCGAGCGCCTCGGCGAGCTCGGGCGTCAGGTTCTGCATCTCGATGCCGAGGACCCCGCGCCTGACCTTGCCATGCCGGATGATCTGCTCCATCACCGCATGCGCCATGTTGCTCGGAATCGCGAATCCGATGCCGACATTGCCGCCGCTGGGGCCGACGATCGCGGTGTTGATGCCGATCAGCCTGCCTTCCAGATCGACCAGCGCACCGCCGGAGTTGCCGGGATTGATCGACGCGTCGGTCTGGATGAAGTCCTCGTAGCCCTCGATGTGGAGCCCGCTTCGGCCGAGCGCGCTGACGATTCCGGCGGTGACCGTCTGCCCCAGGCCGAACGGATTGCCGATCGCGACGACATAGTCCCCGACCTTGAGCTGGTCGGAGTCGCCGAACGGCAGTGCGGTGAGATGGTCGGCGTCGATCTTGAGCACCGCGATGTCGGTTTCGGGATCGGTACCGATCAGCTTCGCCCGGAACTGGCGCCGGTCCTTCAGCGTGACCGTGATGCGTTCCGCATTCTTGATCACGTGATTGTTGGTGAGCACGTAGCCGTGCTGCGCATCGACGATGACGCCGGAACCGACCGCCTGCTCCTGGCGCGTTTGCGGCTGTTCCGGCAGATTGAAGAAGCGCCGGAAAAACGGATCCTGAAACAGCGGATTCTGCTGCACCGGAACGCGCGATATCACCGAGATGTTGACGACTGCGGGCGTGACCTGCTGGACCAGCGGCGCGAGCGACGGCAATCCGTTGCGTGTGGTCAGCGACGCCGCGCCGGCGGGGAATGCGGTGCCGAACAGTACCAGGAGAAGAATCGAAAGCCAGGCGCGTGGCGGGAAAAATTTGCCGCTCAATGTCATATGGGTACGAGTGAATTGTTTCGAATTATGACCGGTTGCAGCCCAAACAGTTCGCATGACGGCGAACGGCCGGCGCCATCGAATATATCACGTTGAAATTTCACGGGCGCACCGCGCGCCGGTCGTGCGCGGGCCCTGGTTGCGATGGCGCGACCGGCGCAGCACCGAACACCGGTACGAAATCCTTGCCGATGCGCCGCGCATCGCCGACGCGCCGCGTGATGCCGTGGCGGTCGAGCAGTTCCAGGATGCGGATCGCGAGCGTGCGTCCGATTGCCGCGGCATCGCGGAATTGCGCCGCGGTGAACAGGTGATCGGGGCTCGCCTGCGCCAGCGCCTGCGCCAGCGCAGCGAGCCGTGCCAGCGTTGCGCGCGGGTAAAAACGATCGTCGCCGACCTTGAAGAGTTCACCGCTGCGGGCCTTGCGATGCAGAAAATCGCGCACCGTGCCGGCATCGCGCCTGATCCGTGCCGCGAGTGTTTCAACGTCCGGGGGCGCAAACCCGCTACGTTCGAGCCGCGGCCGGATCAGCCGCCACAGTTGCTCGTCTTCGGCATTGGCGGTGGTATCGTGGCCCGGCAGACAGACGGTTGCGCCGGCAATCCTGATCCGTCCCGCGGCGGCCAGCTCGTTCAGCAGCGCGCCGAACACCGCGGCGGAAAAGTGCGGCGCGCAGTCGCGCCGCAGCGACGCAATTGCAATCCCGCCGGCCTGCGGCTGTTGCCGATGCAAACGCGTGATTGCGGCAACGATTTTTTTTTGCAGGTCATGTCGTGTGCCGTGCGCAACGGCGATATGCGACATGGCGGCGATCGTTGCCAGATCGGCGTCCACGGCGAGGTGATCCACGGCAGCACGGGTCAGATTGAAAGTGACCGCGAAGCGATCGAGATCGACCGCAGCACCGGTCGCGGCCAGCGCGCGCAGCGTCGCTGCCGGGTCGGCTGGATCGGACACGCCCGGCTGCGCGGCGCGCGTGCCGCGGACGAACGGATCGGTCACGATGCCGCCGCCGATCGTGCGGCTCGCCGCCTGGTCGCGCACGATGAAGCGGTCGCCGGCGACAGCCATCAGCGGCGCGTCGGCGATGATTCGTGCGCCGCATGACGTGCCGGGCGCGATGGCGTCGCCGCGGCTGATCGCGATGCGGGCGGTGACATGCGTGGCCGCCAGATGAAGATGAACCGGCGTCCAGTGCCGCAGCGGGCGGCGCTCGCCGGCCAGCACCCGGATGCGCGCGTCGAAACGTTGCGTCGGATGATCGAGGGCGGCGGCGATCACCCAGTGGCCGCGTCCTGCGGCAGCCGCATCGATGCCGGAGAGGTTGAGCGCGCAGCGGCTGCCGGCCGCAACTTCGTGTGCCGGCGAACCATGAACCTGCACGCCGCGCACCCGTACCGCGGTGCCGCCGGGGGCGACCACCAGCCGGTCACCGGGCGCGACGCGGCCGGCGAAAACAGTGCCGGTGACTACGGTGCCGCTGCCGGCGATCGTGAACGCGCGATCGATCGCCAGCCGGAAATACCGGTTTTCAGTGGCGTGCAGCGGCAGGTGACGCGCTTCGGACAGAAGCCGATCGCGTACGGCGTCCATGCCGCTGCCGGTGACCGCGGATGCCGCCAGCACCGGTGCGCCGGCGAGCGTGGTGCCGGCGAGCAGCGTGGTGACATTGGCGACGGCGCGCGACACGTCCGGCGCATTGACGCGGTCGGTCTTGGTGACGACGGCGATGCCGCGCGTGATGCCGAGCAGATCGAGTATGCCGACGTGCTCGATTGTCTGCGGCATGATGTCGTCATCGGCCGCCACCACCAGCAGCGCGCAGTCGATGCCGCATACGCCGGCGACCATGTTGCGGATGAAACGCTCGTGACCCGGCACGTCGACGAAGCTGATGGCGCCGCCCTCCGGCAGCCGCCAGTGCGCGAAGCCGAGATCGATCGAAATGCCGCGCGCTTTTTCTTCCGGCAACCGGTCGGTGTCGGTCCCGGTGAGTGCCCTGACCAGACAGGTCTTGCCATGGTCGATGTGTCCGGCGGTGGCGACGATCACGATGTCATGTCAGAAAACGGACACGCGGCCGCTCCGGCGAGCCGGCATGCGCCGCGAATGGAAAAATCAGGAAGCGGAAGAGACGCGGTCGAACGGCCGCGCCGTTATTCCCACAAGCCTTCCGGCAATGGCAATCCGGCGAGAGCTTCGCTGCTGAGACGAACCGCCGGCTCGATGCCGAAACGCTCGAGCACCGCGATGGTCTGGCGCACGTGCTGCGCCGAATGCCAGGCGGAACGTTCGAGCAGCCGGTGCAGCGGCTGTTTGCCGTAGTAGGTGTTGCATGATGCCGTGCAGTCGCGATCATCCGTTGTCTGCCACCAGTGTTCGATGCGCGCGCGGACTTTGGTGCCATAGTCGGCAATGTCGCGGCCATTGCGTACCGTATCGGGTGGCGGCGTGTTCGCGGTCTGATCCGCATAGTCCAGTCCGCCTTCGGCGGTTTCGAGAAACGCTTCGCCGATGCGGAAAACGTGATAGCCGAGCGCGCGTATCGAACGGTCGCGGTTGTCAATGACTCGTTCATTGATGCGCTCATCCGGAATCTGTGCAATGTCGCTGCGCGCAGCATCGAGCACGGTCAGCCACTTTGCCACCAGTGCGTCGGGCCGCAAGCCCGCTTCGCCGGCGGCGATGCCGACGAACTCGGCAACGTCCTCGATCGCCTGCGCGAACACGTAGCGCTCGCCTTGTGCCACGACAGGAACGCTGCGCACGCCAAACTGCATCAGCCGCTCGCGACCGCCCGGATCGTTGGCCACGTCCACCACGGTGAACGCGACGCCTTTACGCGAAAGAAACTCTTTCGCCCTCAGACAGCTGCTTCACCCAGGCTGGGTGAACAATATGAAAGGCTCGGTGTTCATTTGTCTACATTATGCACGGATAGAAAACGTTGCGCTAGGCGTTCGACTTATACCTTATAATTTGCTGATTTTATAACACATAGGTTGCAGCAACCCATGAAACTGATCGGGACTTCGACGAGTCCCTACACCCGCAAGGCGCGGATCGTCCTCGCCGAAAAACATCTTGATTGTGAATTTGTCGTTGATTCTCCCCATGCGTCCGACAGCCATGTTGCAGACTACAATCCGCTCGGCAAGATACCCGTTCTGGTGCTTGATGAGGAAGTCTTCCTGTTCGATTCCCGCGTCATCGTCGAATATCTCGACAGCGCCAGCCCGGTGGGGCGGCTGATTCCGGAAGACGTCCGTCATCGCATCCAGGTGCGGCGCTGGGAGGCATTGGCAGACGGCTGTACCGATGCCGCGCTGGCGATCGTAACCGAACGGCGGCGCTCCGATCCGCAGCAGCGGAGCGCGGAATGGATCGCGCGTCAGGAGGGGAAAGTGAAACGTGCACTGAAGATGATGTCGGCCGATCTCGGCGCGAAAAGCTGGTGCAGCGGAGAACAGTACAACCTGTCCGATATCGCGGCCGGCTGTGCGCTGGGCTATCTCGATTTGCGCCTGCCCGAAATCGACTGGCGCAAGGACTATCCGAACCTGATGAAATTCGCCGACAAGCTGGCGCGCCGTTCGTCGTTCAAGGAAACGATGCCGTCTTAGGATTGAGGAT
>JBDZVW010000300.1:0-3830 GCA_040255885.1 Betaproteobacteria bacterium | reverse complement strand
GACGGTGGACAACGTGTCGGCGCTGGTCGGCATGGTGCAGATGGGTGTGCTGGAGTTGCACACCTGGGGCTCGCGCAAGGGCCGTCTCGCGCAGCCTGATCGCATCGTCTTCGATCTCGATCCCGCGCCCGACGTCGAATGGGAACGTCTCGTCACCGCCGCTCGACTGGTGCGCGGACTGCTGCAGAAAATCGGACTGACATCGTTTGTCAAGACGACCGGCGGCAAGGGACTGCACGTCGTCGTTCCGATTCGGCCGCATCACGAATGGGACACGATCAAGGCGTTCACGCGCGCGATCGCCGAGCACCTCGAAAAGACGCTGCCCGACCATTTCATTTCGCGCATGACCAAAGCGGTGCGCGGCGGAAAGATATTCGTGGATTATTTGCGCAACGCGGAGGGCGCGACCGCGGTGGCCGAATATTCGACCCGTGCCAAGTCCAACGCGCCGGTTGCGACACCCATCGGCTGGGATGAGCTTACGCCCGAACTGCGATCGGATTCGTGCACGGTTTCGAACCTGCCGCAGCGGCTGGAGAAACTGCGCGGCGATCCGTGGGCCGGCTATTTCGACACGCGGCAGAGCATCACCGCGAAAATGCTGAAGACGTTTCAATGATGATTGAAGCGCGGAGAAAAGGCCGGTGCGCCGAGCGCACCCTCACCACCCCGTCCGCTTCGCGTCCACCCCTCCTCATTCGAGGAGGGGAGTTTCGGGCGAATCGCTGCCCGGTCTTTTTTCCCTTCCTGTTTTTAAGGAGGGCGCCTCGGAGCGTCGGCCGAGGGGCTTCGAAGGGGATTGGCCAGCGGAGAGCGGATTCGGCACGATCTAAGTTACAAGGATGCCGGCGGCCGCGAACTGAGGCGCCCGCATCCCGCTCCAGGGTCGCACCCGCTGTGCGGGCTCCTGCTCCGCCTTGCACGGTCGCAGGAACGAAGCGGAGGGGTGGTTGGTTTTCAAACATAATACAAGAGTGCGCCGTGCGCACCGCGCATCGCTGATACATGGCAAAAGAAGAGGACATTGTGTTTCTGCTCGACGTGGATGACACGCTGCTTGACAACGACCAGGTCGAAACGGATCTGCGCGGCCACCTGGAGCAGGAATTCGGCCCCGAAAGCCGCGACCGTTACTGGGAAATCCTCGAAGCACTGCGCAGCGAGCTCGGCTATGCCGATTACCTCGGCGCATTGCAGCGCTACCGCGTCGCGAACCTGGATGATCCGCGGCTGTTGCGGATGTCGGCGTTTCTGGTCGATTACCCGTTCGCGGAGCGGCTCTACCCAGGCGCGCTCGACGCCGTCGCGCATCTGCGCACGCTGGGGCAGACAGTGATCCTGTCGGATGGCGATGTGGTGTTCCAGCCGCGCAAGGTGCAGCGCTCGGGACTGTGGGACGCGGTGGACGGCCGCGTGCTGATCTATATCCACAAGGAAGAAATGCTCGAAGCGGTCGAACGGCATTTTCCGGCGCGGCACTACGTGATGATCGACGACAAGCTGCGGATACTGGCCGCGATGAAACAGGCGATGCGCGGGCGCCTGACGACGGCTTTCGTGCAGCAGGGGCATTACGCGCTGGACCCGAAGAACCTCGCCGCTTATCCATCCGCCGATCTGACATTTGCACGCATCGCCGGCGTGGCCGGCTGCGATGTGGAGACATGGCGCAGCAGCGGTGCGCCGGCGCCTTACGCACAAAAGGGAAACGCATGAATGCAACGCAGAAACTGCACGATCTCGGCCAGAGCCTGTGGCTCGACAACATCACGCGCGGGCTGCTGGATGACGGCACGCTGAGCCGCTACATCAGCGACTATGCGCTGACCGGGCTGACGTCGAATCCGACGATTTTCGATCATGCGATCGGCAATTCCGATCTCTACGATGAAGCGGTACGCCGCTGGAGTGCCGAGGGCAAGGCGGATGAAGAACTGTTCGTGGAATTGGAGCTCGAGGATCTGACGCGCGCAGCCGATCTGTTCCGGCCGGCGCATGACGCGAGCGACGGCCGCGACGGCTGGGTGTCGCTGGAGCTGTCGCCGCTGTTGGCGAATGACACCAGCGGCAGCGTGTGCGCCGCAACGCGCATGCACGCCCGCATCGGCCGTCCAAACCTGCTGATCAAGATTCCGGGAACGCTCGAAGGCATTCCGGCGATCGAGGAGAGCATTTTCAGCGGCGTTCCGGTCAACGTCACGCTGTTGTTTTCACGCGAGCAATGCCTGGCCGCGGCGAATGCCTACCTGCGCGGTATAGAGCGCCGCATCGACGCCGGGCTCGACCCGTGCATCGGCTGCGTCGCGTCGCTGTTCGTGAGCCGCTGGGACGTGGCGGTGAAGGACAGCGTGCCTGCCGAACTGCGCAACCGTCTCGGTATCGCGATCGCGACGCGCACCTGGAAAGCATGGCGCGAGATGATGTCATCTTCGCGCTGGCAGGCGCTGGCCGATGCCGGCGCGCGACCACAGCGGCTGCTGTGGGCCAGCACCGGCACCAAGGACCCGCAAGCGTCGGACACGCTCTACGTCGAGGCGCTGGCCGCGCCGGATACCATCATTACGATGCCGGAAAAAACGCTGAAGGCATTTGCCGATCACGGCACGGTACGGCACACGCTGCCGTCCGACGGCGGCGATGCCGAGGAAGTGCTGGCCGAATTTGCGCGTGCCGGTGTCGATGACACGGCGCTCGCCGATCGTTTGCAGCGCGAAGGCGCGCAGGCGTTCACGAAATCGTGGAACGACCTGCTGCAGCGCATTGCGGACAAAAGCGCGGCACTCGGCGAGGCCGCCGGCCGGGCGGCGGGAGGCAGTCGATGAAGGCCAGGTCAGGCTCCGGCGGCGCGGGCGCAAGCCACGATTCGGTGGTGACGTTCGGCTTCGACGCCGAGCTCTCGACCGCGGTGAAGGGCTACACGCTGCCAGCGTCGGAGAACAAACCCTTGCCGGCAGCAAAAGGCCCGCTGTCCGAAGAATTGCTCGACCGCATGCAGCGGCTGTGGCAGGCGGCCAACTACCTGACCGTCGGCCAGATCTACCTGTGCGACAACCCGCTGCTGCGCGAGTCGCTGACCGTCGAACACATCAAGCCGCGCCTGCTCGGGCATTGGGGAACGTCGGCCGGGCAGAGCTTCATCCTGGTGCATCTCGACCGCCTGATTCGCGAGCATGATGCTGACCTGATCTACATTTCCGGGCCGGGCCACGGCGGCCCGGCGCTCAACGGCCATGCCTGGCTCGAGGGCAGCTATACGGAGGTTCATCCGGATGTCACGCGTGACGCGACCGGCATGCGGCTGCTGTTCCAGCAGTTCTCGACGCCGGGCGGTGTGTCCAGCCACTGCGGCCCGCACGTCCCGAATTCGATTCACGAAGGCGGCGAGCTCGGTTATGCGCTGCTGCATGCGCAGGGCGCCGCCTTCGACAATCCGGACCTGATCGTTGCCTGCGTGATCGGCGACGGCGAAGCGGAAACCGGGCCGCTCGCCGGCAGCTGGAAGGGCAACCGCTTCATCAATCCGGTGCGCGACGGCGCCGTGCTGCCGATCCTGCACCTGAACGGCTACAAGATCAGCGGCCCGACGGTTGAAGGCCGCACCGGCGACGACGCGCTGGCACTGCTCTACCGCGGCCGCGGCTATCATCCGCTCTTCGTCGCGGGCGATGATCCGAAGCACGTGCACCAGGCGTTCGCGGCGGCCCTCGACGAATGCTACGCCGAAATTCGCACGATCCAGCACGGTGCGCGCAACAACGGATTCAACGGACGCCCGACGTGGCCGATGATCGTATTGCGCACGCCGAAGGGCTGGACCGGGCCGAAAG
>JBDZVW010000299.1:0-3837 GCA_040255885.1 Betaproteobacteria bacterium | reverse complement strand
GTAATACATTTCAACTATCCTTTTTTTGCATCAGGCTGCAAACAATTCGTCCGGACGAACCACCGCGGTGCCGAACTTGCCGACCGCAATGCCGGCCGCGCGGTTCGCGACGTCCACCGCTTGCGGCAGCGCCGCGCCGGCCGCCAGCATCACGCCCAGCACCGCGATCACGGTATCGCCGGCGCCGCTCACATCGTACACTTCGCGCGCCTGCGCCGGCACGTGCAGCCGGCCGCCGGCATTGAACAGCGTCATGCCTTCCTCGCTGCGCGTGATCAGCAGCGCGGCGAAGCCGTACTTGCGCCGCAGCCGCTGCGCCTTGTCGGCCAGCTCGCGCTCATCCTTCCAGCGCCCGGCAACCGCCTGGAATTCGGCACGGTTCGGCGTGATCATCGTCGCGCCGCGATAGCGCGCAAAATCATCGCCTTTGGGATCGACCAGCACCGGCTTGCCGGCGGCTGTCGCCAGATCGATCATTTTCGCGATATGCTCGAGCCCGCCCTTGCCATAGTCGGACAGGATCACCAGGTCGGCCGCGCGCAGCAGGCTGCGAAAGTTCTTCAGTTTCGACGCCAGTGCCTCACGGCTTGGCTGTGATTCGAAGTCGACGCGCACCAGTTGTTGCTGGCGTCCGATCACCCGCAACTTGATCGTGGTGTCGAGCGCGGAATCGCGATACAGCTCGGCCGCCACGCCGTCGGCCTTCACCAGTCGTCGCAGCCGCGTTGCGGCCTCGTCGCGCCCCACCACCGACAGCAGCCCGACCTGCGCACCGAGCGCCGCCGCATTGCGCGCGACGTTGGCGGCGCCGCCCGGACGCTCCTCGATGCGGTCTATCTTCACCACCGGTACCGGCGCCTCCGGTGAAATGCGGCTGACCTCGCCGAACCAGTAGCGATCCAGCATCACGTCGCCGACCACCAGCACGCGCGCCGCGCGCAAACTTGCCGGAGACGGCACGGCGCCGGTGTTCGTGCCCGTCCGCCCTTTTTCGTTGGTTCGCTTTTTCATGTTGTTTGATCGCTTTTTCGCTGAGCGGCATCTCCGATGAACGTCACCGATCGGCGGCTTCGACTTCATCGACGATGCGGCGCAACGCCGCGAGCGGATCCGCAGCCTGCGTGATCGACCGGCCGATCACCAGATAATCCGCGCCCGCCGCAACCGCCGCGCCCGGCGTCACGACCCGCTTCTGATCGCCGGCCGCATCCTGCGCCGGGCGGATTCCCGGCGTCACCAGCACGAAATCCGGCCCGCAGTGCCGGCGCAGCAGCGGCGCTTCCCGCGCCGAACACACGACGCCATCCAGCCCGCACGATTGCGCCAGCGTGGCCAGCCGCAGCACCGTGTCGTCCACGCTGCCGGGAATCCCGACGTCATCGAGATCGGAGTCGTTCATGCTGGTCAGCACCGTTACCGCCAGCAGCAGCGCGCGCCGCGGGGCGCCATCAATGGCCGCGCGCGCAGCGTCCAGCATTGCGCGTCCGCCCAGCGCGTGGACATTGATCATCCACGCGCCGGCGGCCACCGCGGCACGGCAGGCGCCGGCAACGGTGTTTGGAATGTCGTGGTATTTGAGATCCAGAAAGACATCGAAGCCGGCGTCGGTCAGCTCGCGCACCAGTGCCGGCCCGGCGGCACCGAACAACTGCTTGCCGACTTTCACCCGGCACAGCTTCGGATCGAGTTTGCGCGACAATGCCCGCGCCGGCCCGGCATCCGGAAAATCGAGTGCGACGATGATGCGCGAACCCTTCATGCCGCCAGCTCCCGTTCCTCGGTGCGGCGCGGCGCATAGGTTTCCCATTCGCTGCACGCCGGGCAGTGCCAGTAGAACTGGCGCGCCCGGAAGCCGCAGTTGTCGCAGCGGTACAGCGCGAGATTGCGCGTATGCTCGTGCACCAGGTTGCGGATCATCTCGAGATCGCGCCGGCGCTCGATCGGCGCTTCCAGCAGTTGCGCCTCCAGCAGCTTGTCGAGCCCGAGCAATGTCGGGTTGCGCTTCAGCTCGCCGCGCACCAGCTCGTACGCGGCCTGCGGCCCGTCGATCTCCAGCAGTGCCTGGAACACCACGTTGAGCAGATCGAGCGACGGATAGCGGTAGAGATAGCCGCGCAGCAGGTTGAGTCCCTCGCGCGCCTTGCCGATCTCACGGTAATTCGCGAGCAGGCGCTCGGCGATCAGCGACAGGTATTCGGGATCCTGGTTTTCGATCCGCTTCAGCGCGTCGATCGCGGCATCCCATTTCTGTTGCGCGCGCTCGACCTCGCCCAGCAGCATGTTGGCGCGCACGCACTGCCGGTGATAGCTCAGCGCCTGCGCGATATGGGGCCGCGCCGCTTCGGCACGCGTGTGCATCAACTCATTCACCGCCAGCTCGCAGTAAAAATTGGCGATCTCCTTCTGATACGAACGGCCGACCACGCCTTCCAGTTCCTGTGCCGCGTCGATCGCCTTCGGCCAGTCCTTTTCCTGCTGGTAGATCTGCAGCAGGAACGTCAGCGCCGCTTCCGCGTGCAGGGTGCCGCGCAGTTTCAGGAACAGTTCCTCCGCGCGATCGAGCAGCCCGGCCTTCAGGTAGTCCTGCGCCAGCTCGAACACCGCGTTCAGCTTCTGGTCCTGTTCCAGGTCGTCGCGCTCGGCGAGGTTCTGGTGCATGCGGATCGCACGTTCGATTTCACCGCGCCGCCGGAACAGGTTGCCGAGCGCGAAGTGCAGCTCGATCGTCTGCGGGTCGACCTTGACCACTTCGATGAAGGCCTCGATCGCCTTGTCCGGCTGCTCGTTGAGCAGGAAATTGAGCCCCTTGAAATAGGACAACGGCAACGCCCGCGACTCCGACAGCAGCTGCTTGATGTCGATGCGCGCCGCGAGCCATCCCAGCACGAAGAACAGGGGCAGCGCCAGCAACCACCAGTAACTGTAGTCAAAGTCCATGCCGGTATCGGGTCGGCGTCACGGCCTGACGCTCACGCCTTTGGCGATGTCGGTGCGGGCGGCTGGGGGGCGGACTTCGCGCGCAGCTCGCGTTTCAGCGCGGCGACCTCGCGTTGCCGCCGGAACACATATCCCATCCCCGCCAGTATGCCGGCCACCGCGCCGATCGCGAACGCGGCGAGCAGCGCCAGCACCAGCGGCGTCTGCCATTCAAAGCCGAGGTAGTAATGCACCGTTACGACGTCGGTATTCTTGAGTGCAAACGTCAGGACCAGCAAAAACAGCGCGATCCGGATGATCCAGAACAGGATTCGCATCTCGAGGTCAGATCAGGAGTTCAGGCATAAGCCGGATTTTATACTGCAAACGCATCATGCGCCGCGTCCAGCGCGTCATGCCTGGGCCGAAAAAAAAGCGGCATGATCTCGCGATGATGCCGCTGACTGAATGATGCCGGTCAACCGTTTGTTTGTTACGACTTCTTGAAGTCCTTGAAGTCTACTCGCTCGCGCAATTCCTTCCCGGCCTTGAAGTGAGGCACATACTTGGCCGGTACTTGGACCCGCTCCCCAGACTTCGGATTACGGCCGGTGCGCGGTGGACGATAGTTGAGACCGAAGCTGCCGAAGCCGCGGATTTCGATGCGCTGGCCTTCCGCCAGACTCTGCGTCATCGCATCGAGCACCATCTTCACCGCGAGTTCGGCATCCTTCGCCACAAGCTGCGGATGCCGTACCGCAAGCTTTGCGATCAGCTCAGACTTCGTCATGGCCGTCCTTAATCCTGGTTCTTGGTATTGGAATCGGTATCACTGCTTTCGTTGAGCTTGGCTTTCAGCAGCGCGCCCAGATTGGTGGTGCCGGCGTTGGTCTGCTTGTCCTGCGCCATTTTCTGCAGCGC
>JBDZVW010000298.1:0-3851 GCA_040255885.1 Betaproteobacteria bacterium | reverse complement strand
AATTTTAGCCTTCTTCCGGCCGCATGAAGACGACATTCCTGGATTTCGAACAGCCGATTGCCGAACTCGAGTCGAAAATCGAAGAATTGCGTTACGTGCAGGATGATTCGGCGCTGGACATTTCGGAAGAAATCACCCGGCTGCAGAAGAAAAGCCAGTCGCTGACGAAGAGCATTTACGGCAAGCTGACGGCATGGCAGGTGGCGCAGGTTGCGCGCCATCCGCAACGTCCGTACACGCTCGACTACATCGGAAAAATCTTCACCGATTTCGAAGAGCTGCACGGCGACCGTGCATTTGCCGATGATCCGGCAATCGTCGGCGGGCTGGCACGCTTCAACGATCTGCCGGTGATGGTGATCGGCCACCAGAAGGGGCGCGATACCAAGGAAAAGATCAAACGCAACTTCGGCATGCCGAAGCCCGAAGGTTATCGCAAGGCGCTGCGCCTGATGAAGCTCGCCGAAAAATTCGGCATCCCGGTGCTGACGTTCATCGACACGCCGGGCGCGTATCCGGGCGTGGGCGCCGAGGAACGCGGCCAGTCCGAAGCGATTGGGCGCAATCTCTACGTGATGGCCGGTCTGCGCGTGCCGATCGTCTGCACCGTGATCGGCGAGGGCGGTTCCGGCGGTGCGCTGGCGGTCGCGGTCGGCGATACGCTGCTGATGCTGCAATATTCGACCTATTCGGTGATTTCGCCCGAAGGTTGTGCGTCGATTCTGTGGAAGAGCGCGAGCCACGCCGCCGACGCGGCGGAGACGCTGGGCATCACTGCGTCGCGCCTGAAGACGCTCGGGCTCGTCGACAAGATCGTCAACGAGCCGCTGGGCGGTGCGCACCGCGACCCCGACGCGATGATGCAGACGCTGAAGAAGGCGCTGCAGGATGCGCTGCGGCAGTTGCAGCAGCGGAAGGCGGACGAACTGATCGAAAACCGTTTTGCCAAGCTGATGAGTTATGGCCGCTTCAAGGAAGCCGAAGTCAAATGAATCGGCGCCATGTGATCTCGCGGCCCACGTGCGCGACGTCGTGCAGCGCCACGCCGCGCGCGGCGCACGCATCGCTGTCGGCCTGAGCGGCGGCGTCGATTCCGTCGTTCTGCTGGATGTGTTGCAGCATCTGGCCGGCCCGCTGCAATTCACGCTGACAGCCATCCACGTCAATCACAGTCTGAGTCCCAATGCGACACGCTGGACGGCGTTTTGCCGTGAGCTGTGCCGCCGCCGCACGATTCCGCTGCGCGTTCGCAAGGTTGCAGTGACGCGCGGCAACAGTACCGAGGCCGCCGCGCGAACCGCGCGCTATGCTGCGTTTCGCAAGGAACGTGCCGATTTCATCGCACTCGCGCACAATCGCGACGATCAGGCGGAAACGCTGCTGCTGCAACTGTTGCGCGGCGCGGGCGTAAAGGGGTTGAGCGCAATGCCCGTGTTCAGGATCGAGGATCGAGGATTGAGGATTGAGGTAAATAATGCGGCGCGCGAGGCGCGCCGGAAACGTGCCCTCGATCCTCAATCCTCAGTCCTCAATCCTGCTTTTCTTCGTCCTTTGCTCGACGTGCCGCGCGCCGACATTCTCGACTATGCCCGCCGGCACGAACTGCAATGGATCGAGGACGAAAGCAACGCGGACACCGGTTACGACCGCAACTTCCTGCGTCACGACATCCTGCCGTTGATTGCGCGGCGCTGGCCGGCGTACGGCGCAACATTGGCGCGCAGTGCACGTCATCTGGCGCAGGCGGCGGAATTGCTGGAGGTGCTGGCGATGCAGGATGCCTGTGTCGCCGCCGACGGAGAGGCACTGAGCATCGACGCACTGCGCACGCTCGGCGCGGCGCGGGCCGGCAATGTCGTGCGCCATCTGCTGGCCCGCCATGATGTCGACATGCCGAACACGGCGCGGCTCGACGAATTTCTGCGCCAGCTACTCGCCGCGCGTCACGATGCGCGGGTGCGCGCCACGTTCGGCGACGTGGATTTGCGCCAGTTCGCCGGCACGCTCCATCTGGTGCGCCGCCGTGTCGCGGCGATTCCGCCGGCGGTTGAATGGTGCGGCCAGCGCCGGCTGCGGCTGCCGCAATGGGATGGCGCGACGCTGGTGATGAGGCGCGTGCGCGGCCATGGCATCCGCTGTGCCGCGCTCGACGGCAAATCCGTCACGCTGCGCGCACGACACGGCGGTGAGCGGCTGCAGCCGGATGGCGCGCGCCCGCGGCGCAGCCTCAAGAATCTGCTGCAGGAGAGCCGTATCCCGCCTTGGCAGCGTGAACGACTGCCGCTGCTGTTCTGCGGCGCGGCCCTGGTGTGGGTTCCTGGTGTCGGTATCGATTGCCGCTTTCAGGCGCGCGCCGGAGAGCCGGGGCTGGAACCGTCGTGGATAGACCGTAAATGACGGCGATGGCGGCCGTTCTTCGGCTGCAGCGTTTTTGCCGATTCCGAGAACCGGACATTTGTCCATGGCGGCGTGCGACCTCCTGCATCTGCGCATCCGACATGCCGGCGGCATCGATGACGATGGGCGCCGGGTTGCCGCCGTGCGGTCCCGCGGCGAAGACGTCGATAACATGGATTTCGGGCATCGTGGCAGCCTGTCCGGCGGCACACGGGGCGACAAGGGCATTAAAGCCTGTTAGAATTGGCTATTTAAATTGATTCAACGCGTTAGCGCCAGTTTAACATCAAAATTATCGGGGGCTTTGCATGGCAATTGAACGAACTCTGTCGATCATCAAGCCGGATGCGGTGGCAAAAAACGTGATCGGACAGATTTACTCGCGTTTCGAGCAGGCCGGTCTCAGCATCATCGCTGCACGGATGATGCATCTGTCGCGTGCCGACGCGGAAGGTTTTTATGCCGTGCACCGCGAACGGCCTTTTTTTGCCGACCTGGTCCAGTTCATGACATCGGGCCCGGTGCTGGTGCAGGTGCTGGAAGGCGAGAACGCGATCCAGAAGAACCGCGAGCTGATGGGCGCGACCGACCCGGCGAAGGCCGACAAGGGCACGATTCGCGCCGATTTTGCCGACAGCATCGACGCCAACGCGGTACACGGTTCGGACGGGCCGCAGACGGCGACCACCGAGATCGCGTATTTTTTCCCATCGATGCACATTCATTCACGGCGGGCGTAAGCTGTCCGGCATGAGCGTCAACCTTCTCGGATACAGTCGCGGCCAGCTTGCCGAATGGTGCGCGGAACAGGGCGAGAAGCCGTTCCGTGCGCGCCAGCTGATGCACTGGATCCACCAGCGCGGCAGCGACGATTTCGGGTCGATGAGCGACATCTCGAAACCGTTTCGCGCGCGGCTCGCGCACAGCGCCGGCATCGTTGCGCCGCGCATCGTGCGCGATACGACAGCCACCGACGGCACGCGCAAATGGTTGCTCGACGTTGGTACCGGCAACGCGATCGAGGCAGTATTCATTCCGGAGCCTGATCGCGGCACGCTGTGCATTTCATCACAGGCGGGCTGCGCGCTGGAATGCGCGTTTTGCTCGACCGGAAGGCAGGGCTTCAATCGCAATCTGTCGGTGAGCGAGATCATCGGCCAGTTGTGGCTGGCGAACCGTCTGCTGAGCGGCGGCGACGGCGGCGAACGCGCGGTCACCAACGTCGTGATGATGGGAATGGGCGAGCCGCTGGCGAATTTCGACAACGTGGTCGCGGCGCTGCAGTTGATGCTGGACGACGATGCGTACGGCCTGTCGCGCCGGCGCGTCACGCTCAGCACCTCGGGGCTGGTGCCGGCGATCGACCGCCTGCGCGACGCGTGCCCGGTGGCGCTGGCGGTGTCGCTGCATGCACCGAACGACGAGCTGCGCGACCGGCTGGTGCCGATCAACCG
>JBDZVW010000297.1:0-3855 GCA_040255885.1 Betaproteobacteria bacterium | reverse complement strand
CCCATCACGCGCTGGCCGGGGGCGAGGTGCTTGACGCCGGCGCCGAGTTTTACAATGTCGCCGGCACCTTCATTGCCGGCGGCTTTGGCGCTTCGGGCTCCGGCATGCAGACCGTGCGATGGAATGAATTCACCGCGGTTCAGGGCGGCTGCGCGTAAGCGCACCAGTACCTGTTGCGGACCGGGCTCGGGCAATGGCGCCTCGCGCCGTTCGAGTGTGATTTGACCGTTGTTTGCACTGATCCAGTACGATTGCATGGATTTTCCTTGTGGGGGTTGTGTTGAAGGCTGTTTCATGAATATTCGCGCGATGCGGATGGAAGAGGATGAAGATGCGTAATGATAAGGCCGGGAGCACGGTTTCAGAACAGCTCGCACGAATCATTTGTGCCGCGACGCCCGGGGCCGACGCGACGGAGCACGCGGTGCGGCTGATGCTGGATATTACCGGCCTGTGCATGGCCGCCCGCGACAGTGCGTACGTGAAGGCGGCGCTGGCATCGATCGATGGCGACGGGCCGTGTACGGTGTTCGGCGCTTCCCGCAAGCTCTCTGCCGAGGGTGCGGCATTTGTCAACGGCATCGCTGCGCATGGAGAAGATTTCGACGATACGTACGAAGGCGGGCCGGTTCATGTCGGTGCCGTGATCGTTCCTGCGCTGATGGCGGCAGCGGAAAGGCATCGGCTTTCCGGTGCCGATCTGCTCGGTGGAATCGCCGTCGGCGCTGAAGTGACGTGCCGCTTGTGCCGGGTGGCGCCGACCCGCGTGCACAAGGCCGGTTTTCATCCGACCGCCATTTTGGGCGTGATGGGCGCCGTTGCCGGCGTTGGTGCCGCGTTGCGCCTGCCGCAAGAAACGCTGGTCAATGCATTCGGCATCGCGGGCAGCATGGCAGCGGGGATCATTGAATACCTGGCCGACGGATCGTGGACCAAGCGCATGCACCCGGGATGGGCGGCGCAGTCGGCGTACCGCGCGGTGCGGCTGGCGATGGCCGGCTTCCGCGGCCCGGCGACGGTTTTCGAGGGGCAGCATGGATTGTTTCATGGCTTTGCAAACACGCCCGACGGGGACTTCGATGCGATGCTGGACGGATTCGGAGAGCAGTGGCTATGGACGACGCTTGCGTTCAAGCCCTATGCCTGCGGTACGATGGCGCACCCGTACATCGATTGCGCGCGCGCGTTCAGAACGGAAGGAATTGATCCCGAATCGATCGTCAGCATTGAATGCGAGACGGCGGAGGGCATCGTGCATCGGCTGTGGGAACCGCGTGACCTGAAAAGCGCGCCGCCGAACGGCTACGCCGCGAAGTTCAGCATTCCTTACGCGATCGCATCGGGCATGCTGAACGATGCGGCGGGCCTTGAGGAGTTCGATGACGAGGCCGTCAAACGGCCGGAACTGGTACGGCTGGCGGGCAAGGTGTCCTACACCATCGATCCCGGAAATCCTTATCCTGACCGTTTTACCGGGCATCTGAAAGTGACGCTCGATAACGGGGATGTCCGTGAGTACCGTCAGGATTTTTTTCGCGGCGGTAACGATCGCCCGCTGAGCAGCGAGGAACTGCGTGACAAATTCATTCGCAATTGCCGCTACGGCGGGCTTTCCGAAAAGCATGCCGAACGGATCGCCGATGACATCGTGATGCTGTTCGTCTCATCGAAGGTGGATCTGTCGCCGTTTGCCGGCTGAACTGAGCGCCGTGTTGGTGCGGGCGGCCGGACTCGAACCGGCACGGCCTTGCGGCCAGCAGATTTTAAGTCTGCTGCGGCTACCGATTACGCCACGCCCGCATCGCCCGGATTGTATCAAAGGTGTTTGGCGTCCGCTGCGCCGATCATCACTGGTCGCGCTTGGGCCCGCGGCGCCGGCGTGATCTTTTCCGCCGGGTCCAGCGATGGCTGGCGCGAACCAGCAGCCGCCGCATCGGGCGTTGCAGAAACGGCAGATCCTGCGCCAGCAGCAGAAGTCCGAGCGGCAGCATCCACAGTCCGAGAATCGGCAGGAAGCTCAGGATGCCGCCGATGATGAGCAGTATTCCGACCGGAATACGCACCCAGCGCGACGAGGGTTTCCTCAGCCATCGCAGAAAGCGGCTGACCGGCCGCGGCAGCTTTTGCTGAATGCGTTCAAATTGGCGATTGAGCTTTTCCTGCTCTGTTCCGGCCATGGTCTGTTCTGTCGGGCGGCACGTACGGCGAGACGATAGCGGGCGGGCGCAATGCCCGCTCACTGCGCGGGTCCGGTTCGATGGTGGTGTACGGCAAAAATTTACGCGGCGTATCCAGCGTGCACATCGGCACGCCGGGACTCGTCGGCAGGCAGAATAGACGGTACCGGACCCTGTTACCGGCCGTCTTCCTCGCGCCGTTCCTCGTCGAGCGTCAGGATCGCTTCCGGCGTGGTTTCAAGCCGGGCTTTCGGTATCGGCATGCTGCTCCTGTCGGACAGACCGTAGCTGCCTTCATCGATCTTCTGCAGTGCCCGCTCGATGTTTCGCAGACGCCGTCTGTTTGTGTCGTATACAGCCTGGTTGATTTCATTTTGTGCCATGCCCTGCGCGACCTCCTCGGGTTCGTGCGCCTCGTCTATGTGCGCTTCCTGAAAAAACCGTTCCTGCTCATTTTCTTCCTGCTCGCCCCCCAGGATCTGTCGACGCAGCGCGTCGAGACGCTTTCGTTGCTGTTCGATGAATTCCAGGTTCAATGTGGCATTCTGGTTCGACATTCGTTCTCTCCTGTTGCGGCTGGTTGAACGATGCGGCGACGGATGCAGCGGGTGTGGCGGATTCAGGATCCCGTAGCTGTTATTTTTCATCGGGCCGTGGTGCGGCGCAAGTGGCGTGCAAAATTCCAGGAGATCATACGGGCTGACGCAGAAATGGGCGCACGATACCAGAGCCAGAGCGCGCGCGCGGCGCTCGGTAGCGTTACGTGCCGCCGGCTTTACGAGTCTGCGCCGCCCAGAATCCGCAGCGCATCGCCATCGAGCCTGATGCGTGTCGCGGCGATCAGTTCGTCGAGCTGTACCAATGACGTCGCGCTGGCTATCGGCGCGGCGACACCCGGTTGCGCAATCACCCACGCCAGCGCCACCTGCGCCGGAGTTGCCTGGTAAAACGCTGCGACGTCATCGAGCGCGGCGAGAATCCGATGGCCTTTCGGATTCAGATATTTCTCCATTCCGGCGCCGCGCCGGCTTTTTCCGAAATCCGCGTCGGAGCGATATTTCCCGGTCAGAAAGCCGGCGGCCAGTGAGAAATAGGTAATGACGCCGATGTGTTCGCGGGCGCACAGCGCCTGCAGCGGCCCCTCGAAAGCATCGCGATCATACAAATTGTAGAGCGGCTGCAACGTTTCGTAACGGGGCACACCCGACGTCCGGCTGACCTCAAGCGCCTGAGCCAGGCGCTCCGCCGACAGGTTGGATGCGCCGATCGCCCGTACCTTGCCCTGCTGCATCAGACGCGAATAGGCTTCAAGCGTTTCGTCCAGCGGCGTCGTCTCGTCATCCCAGTGCGACTGATAGAGATCGATCGCGTCGACCTGCAGCCGCCGCAGCGACTGTTCGGCCGCCTGCATGATGTAGTCACGGCGCAGACAGCGGTGTCCGAGCCCCATGTCGGAGCCGACCTTGGTGGCCACGATTACGTCATCATGCCGGCCGCGCCGCGCAATCCAGCGGCCGATGATTGTTTCCGATTCGCCGCCGTGATGGCCTGCTACCCAGCGCGAGTACGAATCCGCGGTATCGATCAGATTGAGTCCGGCATCGACGAACGCGTCGAGCAATTTGAATGACGTGGGTTCGTCGACGGTCCAGCCGAAAACGTTGCCGCCAAAAGCGAA
>JBDZVW010000296.1:0-3876 GCA_040255885.1 Betaproteobacteria bacterium | reverse complement strand
CCACCGCCACGATGTCGAACAGATCCTCCTTGCTTTTCATGTCGGACGGTTTCTTTCCGCGCACGATCGGGAAATTGGCCACGCCCTGATGGTCGACACCGCGGAACCATACTTCGCCGACCGGTCCCTGGCGTTTCTGCTCCTTCTCGTAGGCCATCACCACTTTTGCCGGATGGAAGGTGCCGGCGCGCTCGTTGGCATCGGCCCACAGCATCAGATTGAGCCACGCAATGTAGGCCGAGTCGTGCGGCTTCATCTTGTATTTCTTTTCGAACGCGGCAACGAAGTCTTTCGCGATTTCGTAGCGGTCCTGCAGCGTCCACCAGAACCCGGTCGCGCCGTAAACGCCCTGCATGATGTCGGGGCCGAGTTCTTCGCCGAGGAACGGCGACATGTACGGCACCACCAGCGTCATCTTCTTCAGCAGCCCGAACTGGCTCGCCTGCTTGATCGAGTTCACGGCATCGAGGCCGTAGTCGATCACCACCAATACTTCGGCGCCGCTGTTCGCGATGTTGATCAGGTACGAGCTGTAGTCGGTGGCGCCGAGTGGGTGCACCTGCTGCGACACGACTTTCCAGCCGCCGTCCTTGCCGGTGAATTCGCTGACGGAATCGTACGTGGTATGGCCATAGGTATAGTCGGGCACCAGGTAGGCGGCCTTCTTGTCCTTGCCGATGTTCTTGATCAGCACCGGCGAGATCGCCTTCGCCGCGGAGTACGCGTAATAGCACAGTCGGAAGCCGTAACGCTGGCAGTCCTTGCCGGTGGTTTCGTTGGAGCCGCTGATTGCAGCGAGAAAGATCGTGCGCTCGACGTTGCAGGCTTTTTCCAGTGCGATCGCGACCGCGCTGGAAACGCTGCCGGTCACCATCATTGCCTTGTTCTCGTGGATGAAGCGCTTGGCGGCCTGCACTGCGGTATTGGGCTTGGTTTCGGAGTCGGCGACGCCGTACTTGATGGTTTTGCCGAGCACGCCCTTCTTGGTGAGCGGAGAAATCTTCTTCGCCAGCGGATCGCCGTTGTTGATCTGCTCGATTGCCAGTTCGTAGCCGCGGCGCTCGTCGGTGCCTTCCGCAGAATACGGCCCGGTCAAGTCGCAAGTCAGCCCGACGAATACGCTGTCACCGGCGACACCGTCCGGGAAATTGCCGAGCTTTTCGGGAACGTTTTCCGCCGCAAACAGATTCGATGAGTAAAGACCGGGAATGAGCAGGCTTCCTGCCAGTCCGGCACTGGTGCGCATGAACGAGCGGCGATTCGCGTCGTGACGCGGATCCTTGGTGGTGCCCATGATTTGACTCCTCTGATTGAAAAAGAGATTCGGCCTGTGTTGGTGCACCACAAATTTGCCGCCACGGCACGCGGTTCGCGCTCTGACGCGGTCACGTCATGCGTGATGCTGCCGTGCGGGTACCGAAAGCGGATTTACGATCTGCGTCGTACTGGTCCGCGCGTGAAAATACCGGACGCCTCCTTGTAAATTGTTTTGCACATCGCGCTGTAGAATACCATGCGCTACCGACGCCAATGTATAGTGCGTATCGCGAGCATGTCAACGGGTTGACGAGCCTGATTTGCGAATAACGCGCGATCCCGGGCGAGCCGCGCGAGATCCTTAATAAAAGCTTACAATCGCATGCTGCAAAAGGAGAATTTCTGCCGATGGCGGACAGAATGAAGCGTCCGGAACTGAGTCAGTCCGATTACGTAATGCTGTTGTCATTCCGCTGCACGTTGCGCGAATTTCTGCGATTCAGCGAAACGGCGGCGAAGCGTATCGGCGTCGCTCCACAGCAGTACCAGGCATTGCTGGCCATCAAGGGCTCTCCGGAAGGCAAGCGCATCACGATCAACGAGATGGCGGCGAAGTTGATGATCAGGCACAACAGCGCGGTGGGTTTGGTCAACCGCATGGAAAAGGAAGGGCTGGTGAAACGCTATCCGTCACTGGAAGACCGCAGGGAAGTTCATGTAACGCTTACCAGCCGTGGCATGCGTATTTTCGAAAAACTGGCAGCCGCGCACCGCGAAGAGCTGAACCGCATCGGTCCACGACTGCGGAATTTTTCGCTGCACTTTTCGCATAACGCGGCGGCGCGAACGCCACGCGCTGCGCGCGGCTTGTCCGACAGCCGGCGTCGCGGCCGGTGACCACAACTCCGCTCCACGTCAGGATCGGGCCATCCCGGCGCCTGACCGGACTTCTGGTGCTGGTTCACGTGGCGGCCTGGGCCGTACTGTATCCGCTGGCGTTTCCCGCAACGCTGAAACTGGCGCTGGCCGCCGCGATCGTGGCGAGCGGCGTTCATTCGGTGCTGAAAACCGCGCTGCTGAGATCGCGTCATGCAATCGTTGCACTCGAAATCGACAACGAAGGGATGAAGGTCCGGGAGCGGGGTACCGGACAATGGCGAGCCTGCCGCGTGCTCGGGACGACTTTCGTCTCGAATCACCTTACCGTGCTCAATCTCGAGCTCGTAAAGAGCGGGAAGATTCGCCATGTCGTGCTGCTGTCGGACAATGTCGATCGGGATGATTTTCGCCGGCTGCGTGTTCGGCTGCGCTGGAACAAATCGACCGCAGCGGACTCGGCCGCAACCGGATTTTTCGGGCGACCCGCAGCGCGCATCAGCCGGCAGACGGTCATCGATGCCGGCGAGGAATGAGACCGAATTTACCAGCGATGCGGCGCAAACGCCGATGTCGGACTATACTGGCCTATGCAAAATGCGTGACGGGAGCAATCATAGAATGATCGACCTCTACAGCTGGACGACGCCGAACGGACACAAAATCCATATCATGTTCGAAGAAACCGCGCTCGAGTACCGGGTGCATGGCGTCGACATTCGCGCCGGCGACCAGTTCGAGCCGGCGTTTCTCAAGATCAGTCCCAATAACCGCATTCCAGCCATCGTTGACCACGACGGCCCGAACGGCAAGCCATTATCGCTGTTCGAGTCGGGCGCGATCCTGATCTATCTTGCCGGCAAGACCGGGCGTTTCCTGCCCCGGGACCTGCATGATCGCTACGCGGCATTGCAATGGCTGATGTGGCAGATGGGCGGCATTGGTCCGATGTTCGGGCAGGCGAATCATTTTCGCCGGTACGCAACGGAAAAGATTCCTTACGCGATCGAGCGTTACACCAACGAATCTCGCCGGTTGACCGGCGTTCTGAACCGCCGTCTCGGCGAAGCGCGCTATCTTGCGGGAACCGAATACTCGATCGCCGACATCGCCGTTTTCCCGTGGATTCGTGGTTCTGAGAAACGCGGGATCGATCTCGAACAATTTCCGAACGTCGTCCGCTGGTACGATGAAATCGACGCCCGTCCGGCGGTGCAGCGCGGATTGCGAGTGTTGAGCGAAGTGCGCGCTGCACCGCTCGACGACAAGGCGCGCGACATCCTGTTCGGCAACGCGCAGTTTGCGCAACGCTGAGAGGATCGTGCGCGCCGGTCTCGCGACCGTTCAGCGCGGCATCGATACGTGTCCATGAAGCGATCCCGAAAAAACGTTGCGGTCCTGTCGGCGTGCCAGGGACTGCTGCTCACCAACAATTCGATCCTGATCGCGACCAACGGACTTGCCGGTTTCGCGCTGGCCGCCGACAAATCGCTGGCCACGCTGCCGGTGACCGGCTACGTCGTCGGCGCGGCGCTGACCACGATACCGGCGTCGCACGTGATGCGCCATTTCGGCCGGCGCGCCGGCTTTACGATCGGCACCGCGTTCGGCATCCTCGGCGCGCTGGTCTGCAGCTATGCGATCTATCGCCACGATTTCTGGCTGCTGTGTCTTGGCACGCTGATCGCCGGCGTGTACAACGCGGCGGGCCAGTACTACCGTTTCGCCGCTGCCGATACCGCC
>JBDZVW010000022.1:0-15520 GCA_040255885.1 Betaproteobacteria bacterium | reverse complement strand
ACGAATGACAGGCATTTCAGTTCCAGCGCTGCAAAATAAAAGTGCGGCGCGGCCGCACTTGTGCACTACTACGGAAAAACCGTGGTAGGCGCGATTGGACTCGAACCAACGACCCCCACCATGTCAAGGTGATGCTCTAACCAGCTGAGCTACGCGCCTGAAAAGGTGTGCCATATTATCGTAAAAAGCACGGCGCTTCAAATACATTCCGGCTTTTTTTTGCAAGCCGCGCCCGGAAATTTGGCGGAAAGCCGCTTTCGTCGTAGGCTGTGTCACCTGACGAGAATGGAGGAACCATGGCTGCTTACATCATCGTCGATATCGACATTCACGATTCCGCACAATACGACCAGTATCGCAAGCTCGTCAGTCCGACGCTGACCGCATACGGCGGCAAATTCCTGGTGCGCGGCGGTGCAGCCGAAATGCTGGAAGGCGACTGGCAGCCGCGGCGCATCGTGGTGCTCGAGTTTCCGAGTACGGAGAAGGCGAAAGCGTGGTGGGACAGCCCCGAATATTCCGCTGCGCGCGCCATCCGCCGACGCGCCGCGCACACCCGCATGATCGTGGTGGAGGGTGCCGGGTGAACGCAGTCGACGTCGAGCGCATCGCGGCCGAACTGCTGGACGCGCAGGATCACGGACACACGATCGCGTCGATCGCCGCCCGCCATCCCGGATTCGACTGGGACGCAGCATATGCCGTCGCAGCGCAACTCGACCGCCGGCGCCGTGCGCGCGGCGTACGGGCGACCGGCCGCAAGATCGGCTTCACCAATCGCAACATCTGGGCCGAATACGGTGCCACTGCGCCGATCTGGGCGTACGTCTACGACGATACGCTGATCTTTGCAAACGACAATCGCGTTGAACTGTCGCTCACCGGCAGCGTCGCGCCGCGCATCGAACCGGAGATTGCATTCAAGTTGCGCGCTTCGGTGGCGGCTAATCTGAGCGATCCGGTTGAAGTATTGCAGTCGGTCGAATGGTACGCGCCAAGCTTCGAAATCGTCGATTGCCATTTTGCCGACTGGAAATTCCAGCCGGCGGATTCCGCGGCGGACTTTTCATTCCATTGGCGGCTTGTGGTCGGACGACCCGCGATGATGGGCTCTCAAGATAATCTGGCGCTGGTGGCGCAGCACCTGCATGATTGCCGCGTCACGCTGTCATGCGACGGCCGCGAAATGGATCACGGCGTCGGCGCCAACGCGCTCGATCATCCCGCACTGGCACTGGCACATCTCGCCGACGTGCTGTCAGCCCAGCCGATGATGGAACCGCTCGCAGCGGGAGAGATCATCACCACCGGAACGCTGACCGCGGCTTTTCCGGTCAAACCGGGCGAAACCTGGACTTCACGCCGCGAGGGACTGCCGGTCGATGATCTGACCGTGGCGTTTACCGAGTAAATCGGGACTCGGGTAAGTTTCCGGCACGCACAGCGCGCCGGAAACTGTCCCTCAATCCTCAATCCCCGATCCTCAATCCTCGTCTCCCGCTCCACCTCCCTGAATCCCGACTCCCGACCTCTGACTCCCGCATCCCTCACCGCCGCGTCGCCCGCATCACGCCCGGCACTTCGTCGATCAGCTTCAGCACCTGTCGCAACTGCTCCAGATTCGAGATTTCGAGCGTGAACTGCATGCGTGCGCTGAGATTGCGGCTCGCCGTACGTGTCGCCGTGACGTTTATCTTCTCCCGTGACAACACTTCTGAAATGTCGCGCAGCAGTGCGGTGCGATCGGTCGCGAGCACTTCGATGTCGACCGCAAACACGTCACCGGTCGCCGTTCCCCAGTCGGCCTCGACCAGCCGTTCCGGATCGAGGCGTGCGACGTTGTGGCAATCACGGCGATGGATCGTAACGCCCCGGCCGCGCGATACGAATCCAACGATCGCATCAGGCGGCGCCGGCTTGCAGCATTTGGCCGGCACGGTCAGCAGCTTGTCGACGCCGACCACCAGAATCCCGCCGCTGGCGCTCGCGGCGCGCGCCGGCCGCGCCACCAGCTCGGTTTCCGGTGCCGGGGCCTCCGCCGTCGGCTGCGGGCGCAGTTCGAGCTGAAACTGGCGCGAACCGATAGTGCCGCGCCCGACGTCGGCGAGGAAATCGTTGAGCCTGGTGTAGCCGAAGCGCTGCGCCAGCCGGTCAAGGCCGACGTCGGTGCGTCCATGGCGCTGCAGCTCCTTTTCGACGATGGCGCGACCCTGCGCCACCGCCGCTTCCAGGTTCTGGCGGTTGAACCATTGGCGCACGCGGGCGCGCGCGCTCGCGCTGCGGATGTAGCCCAGCGCCGGATTCAGCCAGTCGCGGCTCGGTGCACCCTGTTTCGCAGCGATGATTTCGACGCGCTGGCCGTTCGACAGCGGCGTGTTGAGCGGCACCATCGTGCCGTCGACACGTGCGCCGCGGCAGCGATGTCCGAGGTCGGAGTGCACGTGATAGGCGAAGTCGACGGGCGTCGAGCCGCGCGGCAATGCGATCACCCTGCCCTGCGGCGTCAGCACGTAGACGACATCATCGAACAGGCCGCTGCGGAAGCGTTCGGCCAGCTCGCTGCTGTCGCCGGCCTCGTTGCGCCAGTCGAGAATCTGCCGCAGCCACGCGATCTTCTCGTCATAACGCGCGTCGCGCTGCGAGCCTTCCTTGTAACGCCAGTGCGCCGCCACGCCCAGCTCGGACGCGCGATGCATGTCGTGGGTGCGGATCTGCACCTCGACCGCCTTGTCTTCGGGGCCGATCACTGCAGTGTGCAGCGAGCGATAATTATTGCGCTTCGGCTTCGCGATATAGTCGTCGAACTCGTGCGGAATCGGCGCCCACAGATTGTGTACGATCCCCAGCACCGCGTAGCAATCCTTCACCTCGTCCACCAGCACCCGTATCGCGCGCACGTCATAAAGCGCTTCGAAACCGACGTCCTTGCGGCGCATTTTCTTGTAAATGCTGTAAATGTGCTTGGGACGCCCGTTGACGTCGCCGGCAATGCCGGCCCGCTTCAGCTCGGCTCGCAGAACCGAGGCGATCTCATTGATGTAGCGCTCGCGATCACTGCGCTTCTCGTCCAGCAGACGGGCGATCTTCTTGTAGATGTCCGGTTCACGAATGCGAAACGCCAGATCCTCCAGTTCCCACTTGATCTGCCACATGCCGAGGCGGTTCGCCAGCGGCGCAAAAACATCGAACGTCAGCGCCGCAACGTCGAGCGCGAAAGTCCGGTCGTCGTTTTTGACCGCGTGGCGCAGCGTCTGCACGTGATCCGTGAGCTTCACCAGCACGACGCGCACGTCCTGCACCATCGCCAGCAGCATCTTGCGCAGACTCTCGAGCTGCGCCGCCTGTTCCGTCGAGCTGCGCGCATCGACACTGCTGCGCAGCGCGCCGATCTGCGCCATTTGCGCAACCCCTTCGGCGAGCATCGCCACGATGTCACCGAACGTCTCTTTCAGCAGCACCGCCGCGCCATCTTCGTAGTCGTAACAACGAAACAGCAACGCTGCCACCACCGCTTCGTGCCCGAGGTCGAGATCGGCCACCACGGTTGCTACGGCGAGGACATGCGTCAGCAGCGGCTCGCCGCCGGCCAGCGTCCGCTCCCGGTAGACCAGAACAACGTGCTGCAGCGCCCGCCGGATCAGATCGGCTTCCCGATCATCGAACCGGCTGCAAACTGCCGTCAGCCAAGCGTCCGTGTCTTCGCCGCCGGCGGGCGCGACAAGCTTCAAGTGAGGAGAGGCGACCATGAGCGTACAAATTGAACAATTGGCGGCGGAAGAGCCGTTTGTCGTAATCCAACATTAGCATACAAGCCCGCCGCAATCACCCGCGGGAACGTCTGTGGTATTGACGGCATTGCAGACGCGGGCGACGATCCGGTTTTGTTTACCGTTTTCCCGTATATGGAACCCGCTTCAGCATCTGCCGTTCGCCGCTGTCCGTGGGCCGAAGGCAACGCACTGCAAGCCGCCTACCACGACCACGAATGGGGCGTGCCGGTTCATGACGACCGCAGGCTGTTTGAATTTCTGATTCTCGAAGGCGCACAGGCGGGACTGAGCTGGGACACGATACTGCGCAAGCGTGACAATTATCGCATTGCGTTCGACGGTTTCGATGTGGAAAAAATCGCTCGCTACAACGAACGCAAAATCGCTGCGCTGATGGCCGATTCCGGCATCGTGCGCAACCGGCTGAAAGTCGAATCGGCGGTGTCCAATGCCCGCATCTTTCTCGACGTGCGCGAGCGCTTCGGCAGCTTCGACCATTACATCTGGCAGTTCGTCGATGGCGTACCGAAACAGAACCGCTGGCGCGATCGCAGCCGGGTTCCGGCATCCACCGCCGAGTCGGACGCGATGAGCCGTGCGCTCAAGAAGCTCGGCTTCCGCTTTGTCGGCACGACGATCTGCTACGCGTTCATGCAGGCAACCGGCATGGTAAATGACCATCTTGTCGGCTGTTTCCGCCACCGCGAAGTGGCGGCCTGAGCCCGCGCGACGACGTTCGACGCGTTGCCCGACAAGCCGGCGGCAATGATCAACGGTGAAGCGGCCCCGGTATCGCGCGTTCGGCTTCATCCTTCAGCCGCTGCACATGCCGACGCCCGACAACCACCGCGGCGGTGATGACGATCACCGCGACGGCCACCGCAACGAGAGCGATCTCGCCCAGCAGTTGCTGTGCCGCGGATCCGAGCATATAGGCGATGATGCCGTAACCGGCCGCCCACGCGACACCGCCGGCGGCATTGAAAAACAGAAAGCGCGGCCAGCGCATTCGATTCGCCCCGGCGAGCAGCGCCGCGAGCGTACGCAGCACCGCAATGAAGCGGCCGAAAAACACGACTTTTCCGCCATGCCGGAGAAAAAGGTATTGCCCGAGCTTGAGCCGCCCTTCGTTCAAGCCGACGTAACGTCCGTAACGCAGCAGGATGCGAAATCCCAGCTCGCGGCCAATCCAGAAACCGATATTGTCGCCAAGGATTGCACCAGCTGCCGCGCCGGTGATCACCAGTCCGATGTTCAAATGGTGAGTGGTGGCGGCATAGACGGCCGCCGCGATGAGCACAGTCTCGCCCGGCACCGGCATGCCCATGCTTTCCAGGCCGACGGCAATCGCAATTCCCCAGTAGCCGTAAGTCGAGAGTAAACGGGGTACGTCGATCTGCGAAAGCAAGACGGTATTCGAGACAAACGAACCGTTCGGCGTGGCCACACTGAGCGTGGCCACGCCGAACGAAGAGGGATGCTTCCGGCGATGTCAGGTATTGGGGGTCTGCGAACGCGCCACCCAGTTTTTGCGCAGCGGCTTGAGCACCAGCAGCGCAAGAAACGCGGTCAGAATGTCAAGACAGATGACAATGATGAATACCGTGTTCCAGCCACCGGTCGCTTCACGAATCAGCGCCGCCACCGGACCGCCGAGCACCGCGCCGACCCCTTGGGCAATGTACAGAAATCCGTAGTTGGTCGTCGCATACCTGGTTCCGAAAAGATCGGTCAGCGTCGACGGAAACAGCGAGAAGATCTCACCCCAGCCGAAGAACACCAGTCCGGTCAGCACCACGAACACCGCCGGGATATGCAGAAACAGCATCAGCAGGATGATCGAGATCCCCTCGAGCCCGAATGCGATGAACATGGTGTGCTCGCGGCCGATATGATCCGACACCCAGCCGAAGAACGGCCGTGTGATGCCATTGGTTGCACGCGACAGCGTCAATGACAAGGGCAGCGCCGCCATGCCCAGCACCAGCGCATCCGCCACGCCGTACTCGCGCGCGAACGGCCCCACCTGCGACACCACCATCAGGCCGCCGGTTGACATCATCGACATCATGATGAACATCAGCCAGAACGCCGGCGTCTTCAGCATTTCAATCGGCGTGTAGTTGCGCTGCGACTGGCGCTCTACCTGCCTTGCCTGTACCGCCTCGAGTCCCGCCGGCTTCCAGCCGGCCGCCGGCAGGCGGAAGCCCTGGCTGACGATGACACCGAAAATGAGCTGACCCCAGCCCCACACGATCAGCGTATGCGCATAGCCCGACACCGGGATCATGTCGGCGATCGGAAACGATGTGATGATTGCGCCGGCGCCGTAGCCCGCCGCCGCAATGCCGGCCGCGAAGCCGCGCCGGTCGGGAAACCAGCGCACCATGTGGCCGATGATGCCGACGTAAACGATGCCGGTGCCGAAGCCGCCGATGATGCCGTAGGTGAAATAAAGCGCCCAGATGTTGGTGACGTAAGCAGATAGAACCCACGCCAGCCCGGACATCGCGCACCCGATTGAAATCAGCAGGCGCGGCCCGAAGCGGTCAACCAGCCACGCCTGTATCGGTGAGCACCACGTCTGCAGCACGATCAGCAGCGAGAATGTCACCTGCAATTCGGCCAGTGACGCGCCGAGTTGATCCCGCAATGGGTGCACGAACAATGTCCAGACATACTGCGGGCTGGAAATCGCCATCATCGCGAGAAACCCCAGTAGCATTTGCCACCAGCGGTTCTTGTACCATGCCGACGACTGCACGTTTTGCTGCTCCATTTGGGCGACCATATCGTTCTTCCTCCGTATCGAACAATGCGGCAATGCGGTGCCCGCGCTCCGCAAAACTGGAGACGCAATGCACCCGATGGAACTGCTCCGTGCTGACCGCACTAATGTATGCGATTGCATGCGGTGCGCGGCAAATGCCAGCCATCATGCGAAGGCGATTCACCAAAACAATTGACCGCGGTCAAGTTTTGGCAAAAAAACAACAGGAAGGCGCCGTATTTGCAGCTAAAGGCCGAAGTCGATGCGGCCGCGCGTCATGCCAGCCGCGGGCAACGAATACGCAGACAGGAGTGCTGGTGGAAAATCCGGGCACTGAACGTGCCCGGATGGAAGCTTAATAACCGCCCTTTTTGCCGACACCGACGTATGTAAAGTCCCAGCTCACGACGAACGGCTTCCACCATGCGGCGATGCCGGTCTCCTTGTCGGTGTGGCGGAAAAAGCCGGCGTACGGCGGCGGCAGGATGCTGTAGCTCAGGTGGTATTTGCCGGGGCCGTCGAGCTTGACGTTGGATCCGTAGTGCGGCCCGTCATTGGCCACCATCGGCATGAAGCGTCCGAACGCGGTCCAGTCGCTGCCTTCCTTGCGCAGCTGATAGCTTATCGTCAGATACGGAATCCAGTCGCCCGGCGCGAATCCCTGCGGATTGTCCTTGTCGGCGTGAATGTCGGCCTCCAGGTGCACGTCGGTCTGCCCGTGCATGCCGGGCAGCATCGGCGCCATGTGAACCGGCTGCAGATAGACGGCCGAAACGATCAGCCCGTCCTTGACGACCGGCTTGCCGATGCGCGTTTCCGCGGCGGATGCCGGCATGGCGGCCACGGCAAGCGCCGCCGCGGCGAGATACGACATGAATTTCCTGTTCACGAATGTGCTCCGTTTCGTCGCATTGAAATCGCCCCGTTGCGGCCGGGGCCTACGCACCAAAAATGGCCAGGTACCACGCAGCACCGATGACGCCGATACCGGCCACGTTCGGAATCATCGCCGCCCAGCGCCGCACGCCGGACAGCCCCCGCCCGCCGAGCAGCCGATGGCTGAGGCCGAGGCTCCAGATCACGCTGAGCGCAAACAGGCCGGTCTTGATGCCGGACACTGCGAATGACGGCATGCCTGCCAGCGTCAATGAATCGAACAGCTTGCCGCCGAGTCCGAGCACCAGCGATAGCATCGCGACCGGCATGTACGCGTACGCCAGCTCGATCAGCCGCTGGCGGCCGCCACCGTCGGCGCCCAGACGCCCGGCCATCCAGCTCGATGCCGCCGTCAACGCCCCCAGTATCGCGGTCAGAATCGCCGCGCAGGCGAGCATGAAGCCGGTGATCATTAAGAAGTCGAGCCACGTGAACACTTCGCGCGCCTGCGGATGATTCACCATCAGCCAGCCCGGTCCCGACGAGCCGATCCAGTACCAGCCGTGGTTGATCGCCCACACGCCGACAGCCTGGCGCAGCCACTGGTACTGCGGCAGCATCAGCCACAGGAAACCGCCGAGCGACAGCCCGGTTGCGAGAAACAGGAACCAGATTTCGGCCGCGTTCGGATTGTGATGCCGGATCTGCACGATCTCGGCGCCCGGTCGGCGCAGCACGATCGCCAGCCCGCCGCGCGCATCCGGATTGACGCAGCGCATGCACTCGATGCAATGGCGCGATTCGGTCTTGCGGTTGATGTCGATCATCGTCGGGCACACGCCCTTTTCGGTGTACGCATCGCCGCCGCGCCGTGGCCGTTTCGGCGTAAACTGCACCGCACCGATACGCGAAAACACGCCAAGCATGAGCCCGATCGGACACATGTGACGGCACCACGCACGCTTGTTGCGCCCTTTTCCGTAAAACAGGCCGAGCGCGATTGCGCACACGAACGTGAGGCCGAACACCTCGGCCAGACCCTGTGCGTAATCCCGTGCGCCCACCGTCTGTGCCAGCACCGTGATGATGATGAAGCTGACGATCGGCGTGCCTTCCCAGCGCACCCAGCGCGGTACCGAGCGCTTCAGCCCGACACGGTTCGCCCATTCGGAACTGGCTCCCAGCGGACACAGCACGCCGCACCAGCTGCGCCCGGTAAAGATCACCGACACGAACACCAGCGGGAACCACAGCCCCCAGATGACGAAGTTTGCGAACAGCGTGAAATTGTTGAAATAGGTGGCGCGGTCGCCCGGCAGCGGCAGGAACAGCGGCACGATCATCAGCACCATGAACCCGACGAACATGCTGACGTGAATCCATCCCAGCAGGCCGCGATGGCTTGATGCAAAGCGTTCGATACGACGCGCCCACGGCCCCTGTTGCGGCATGACCGCAGCATTGGCGGCGGACAATCGTGTCGCGCTCAGCCGCAGCGCCGTCGTATCTGGCATTGAAATCCGTCGGGTTGGTTTCGGTTCGCCGGCACAGCTTCACGATTCGATCCGGCAAGGTTTCTGGTCGCAGCTTCACGAAAACCGGCGGTCCGGCTCTTCACCTGGCGGGACTTCACAATCGGACTTGCCTTCGAATGAGCTATCTCACTATACCTAAACAGTAATACATCTCATTCGTAAAATCAATCAAAACAGCCTCGAATCCAGCATCGATCTCAGGTGAACAGCTGCTCGCCGATATAGTGGCCGGGCTGCGGCGCGGGCGGGACGAAGAACACCGCCGAACCGATGTGCGCGATGTACTCGTTGAGCCGGTCGGAAGCGCCGAGCCTGGTCTGCAGCGTTTCGAAATGCGCCGGATCGTTCTGGTAGCAGATGAACAGCAGGCCGGCGTCCAGCAGGCCGAAGCGGTTGATGCCGTCGGTGTAGTTATAGGAACGCCGCAGGATCTTCAGTCCGCCATTGTTTTCGTGCGCAGCCAGCCGTATGTGCGCCGTCGGCGGGATGACCAGGTTTCCCGCGCTGTCTCTCTTGTGGAAATCGGGCGTGTCGAATTCCTGGTGCCCGGTCAGCGGTGCGCCGGAAACCTTGTGACGACCAAAGATGTCGTTCTGGTCGCTGACCCGGTCGGTGTCCCAGTTCTCGATGTGCATCTGGATCTTGCGCACCACTTGATAGCTGCCATGCCGCTGCCACGACGGCCCCTCCTTGATCCAGACGAAGCGATTGAAGTCGTCGGCCGACTTGATGTTGCGCGTGCCGTCGCGAAAACCGAGCAGGTTGCGCGGTGTCACCTGTCCCTTGCCGGCCGACGCACGCCCGAAGCCGAGCACCGCCCAGCGGGTCGCGGCCGCGCCGATATCCTTGGCGATGCGGGCGAGATCGCGGATCGCGTGGTAAGTGACCTGAGGATCGTCGGCGCAGGCCTGCAGCGAGAGATCGCCGCCGCTGAGTTCCGGCTGCAGCGCATCGCTCGGCAACTGCTTCAGGTTGCGCAGCCGCGGCGGCCGTTTGCTCGCGAGCCCATAGGTGTCGGTAAAGACCCTGGGTCCGAGACCGACGGTGACGGTCAGCGAGGCGGGACCGAGATTCAGCGCCTCGCCGGTATCCGCGCCCACGCCGCCGACCCGTTCGGGTTCGACCTGGCCGATGGTCTGGCCTTTCATCAACTGCGCGATCGCGCCCGACCACCGCGCCAGCAGCAGCTGCAAATCCGAACGATTGTTCGACGTAAGATCGAACGTCATGTAAAGCGCATAGCGCTGCTGCGGCGTCATGATGCCGGCCTGTTCGGCGCTGCCATAGAACGCGTGTTCTCCGGACAGATCGACGATTTCATTTTCGGGTGAGACCGTGGCCGGGCTCGGCGTGGCGGCGGCCGCCGGGTTGTAGGCAAGCGCCGTACCCAGCGTGCCGGCCGCCGCACCAAGCAGCAGATTGCGGCGAGTCAGTCGAAAGCCGCAATCGTCGCCTGGAGACTTGTCTTTTGACATGAGCTCTAGCTCCGTCCGGCGGTTGCCACCTTTTCGGCGATCTTCGACAGCGGTTCCTGCAGTGCCTGGATGCCGCGGCTGAGCCTGGCGGCGTCGGCCGCCTTGATCTCGGCGGTGTAGCGCTTGAAGCCGCCGGGTTCTTTCGGATCCCGGTAGCCGTCGAGCATTGCATCGACCTTGGCAAACTGCTGCTTCACCCGCTGCGTGAGTGCCGGGTCGATACGTTTCAGGCCCGGCTCCAGAAAGGCGAAGGCCTGCTCGGCGCCTTCGACATTGCCTGCAAAATCGACCAGGTCATAGTGGCTGTACGCTTCCTCTTCGCCGGTGACCTTGGTGGTCTGCACTTCCTCGAGCAGATCGGCGGCACCGTTGGCGAGGTCCTCGGGGCGGTAGTGCAGCGTCTTGGCCAGCTTGTCCAGCCTGTCGACGTTTTCCTGCAGCTCGGCGGCCAGCTTCTTGGTTTCGGGCGTGATCTTGCCGTTCTGGAACAGATCGCGCTCGATCGCGTGGAAGCCGTGCCAGCCGACCTTCGGATCGAGGTTGGACGCGCGCATGTCGATCAGATAGTCGAGATTGCCGGCATTGTCGGTGGCCTTGTGACCCGGCAACACGAAACCGTCGACGTCCGACTCGATACGTTCATAGAACGGCCGTGCCAGCGGGTAGTCGACTTTCGCCTGCGCGAGATTGTCGGCATCGATATCGGTCTTGAGCCGGCCCACCGCCGTGACCATCGCATCGACGACGCCGTCGACGTATTTCGCATACTCCCGGGTGCCATCGGCCAGTATCGCCGCCGTACTTCCGCTTGCCTGAGGCGCGGCCTTGCCGGTAACCTTGAACGCCAGCATCTCGTGCTTCGCGCCCGGGCAGTAAATCTGGTAGTCGCCGCCCGCCAGCGTCAGCGTGAACGATACCGGCGGCAGGCCCGGCGCGAGATTCTCTTTCTCGCCCAGGATTCGATTGTCGCTCTGCAGCTCGATTTCGGTGATCGCGGTTGCGGTCTTGTTGGTGACCGTGAAGGTGACCGGTCCGGCCTTGGCCGACGCATGATCGAGCGCGCAAGACTGGCCTTCCCGTCCGCCGGTGAGCGTGATCCGAACCTGGGATGCGCCATTCTTCACCGGCGCCGTGGCTGAAGTTTGCGGGCTCGCGGCCACGGAGATTGCCGGCGCCGCCATCATGAGTGCGGTCAGGCCGGCCACGATCGCGTGAACACGCAGAGAGTCAGTTCGATGCATGAAGAGTTCCTCGGTTGTCGTTTCGGTTGTTGTCCCGGTCGTTCGCAGCCCGGCCGGTAGTGAAAGAATGGTTGCTGGTGTTGCGGCCGGCTCGTTCGAGCCGGTGCCGATTGCGCAAGGCATAAGCCGCCAGCAGAAAGGCGGCGAGCAGCAGGACGACGGGCAGCTTGATGGTCCAGAACGCCCGCTCCGTGCGCGCTGCGGTCAGGGTATTCAATGCGCGCGCGGCGTGTGCCACGTAGACCGGCGAAACCCGCCAGTTGCGCGCCGCGGGCGATTGCGCAGCATTCACCCTGAGCGTGCGCGGCGTCTGCAGCCCGCTTCCCGACAGGACGACGAGAGCGGTGGCATAGCCCGACGCATCCAGCAGATGACCGTCGGCGGTCCAGGCGTCGAGCGTGCGGCGCGTCGTCCAGGCAGCCCGGTACGGGCCCGGGTGCTGCTGCGGATTGAGGCCGATCGGGATGCGCCCGTGATTCAGCGCCACGGCATCGTCGAGTGTGAGCACGGAATTTTTTTGGTGTGCCGGCTTGCCGGCCGTGTGCAGATGCCAGCCTATCGCAGGCCGGCCGGCGTGCACGACATGCTCCTGCTTGGCGGCAGCCAGGGACAGACGGGCCGCCGGCGCGTCACCGAAGCGGACGGACAGCGCCGGCTCAGCATGCGCGGATGAAATGCTGAGCTCCGCGTGACCGATCGGCCGGGTGATGTCGTTTGCGGCAACCAGCGGCACCCGCCGCGGCAGATGCAGCTGCGGCGCAGGATAGGCGGACACGAGCATCACCGCCGCAACGGCGAGCGCTGCCGCGATCGAGAACTGCAGCCGTACCGCGGTTCGCGGACGCGGACGGTGCACCGCCGGCCAGAACACCAGCAGCGATACCGGAATCAGATAAGCGAACCAGCCGATCACTTCGATCAGGCGGGGATCCGCGGGAATGCCGAGAACGCCGGTAATCAATGCTGAGCGGATCGTGCCCGGCGCCACCAGCCACGACAGGTTCAGCACCGTCTGCTGACCCGCGTTCAGCCATCCTGCTTCATGCGCGGTGCGCAGCGACGTAACCACCAGGCCGGCCGCGACCAGCACCAGAAAAGCCCCGGTAATCCGGAAGAAACGGGACAGATTGATGCGGACGCCACCAGCATAGATTCCCCAGCCGATCGCCACCGCCAGCAGCAGGCCCGCCACCGCGCCCGTTGCCGCCCACGCCGCCGACTGCGCGGCGGAAAAAGTAGCCAGCAGAAACACGCTGGTTTCGAATCCTTCCTTCAGTACCGCGAGAAACGCCATGCTGGCCAGCGCATAGGTGCTGGCCCGGCCCAGCGCCGCGGCGGCTTCGGCTTCGAGCTGGTGTTTCATGTCGCGCGCATGCGCATTCATCCACACGATCATGCCGGTGACGAAAAAAATGGCGATGCAGCCGATCACCGATTCCATCCCCTCCTGTTTTGCCTGCGGCAGCGCCTGTTCGATCCGCTCCAGCGCGACGCCCACCGCGATCGACAACGCCACGGCCAGCACCACCCCCAGCCACATCGCCGTCAGGCTTTTGCCGTTCTTGCGCAGGAAGGCAGCGATGATGCCGACGATCAGGGCTGCCTCGAGCCCTTCTCGCAGGCCGATTACAAGTGTTGCGAGCATGCTGTCGTCAGGAAAATGAGTTGTTCTTGTGGCAATGTGCCGTTTATCCAAGCTCCGGACGAATTTCCGATATGCGCTTGTTTGTCCGGAATCTTTTGAATCTGGCTTGCCTTGGAGCGAATTATTTTATACATTAAATAATAATACATCTCATTCGTAAAATCAATTAAGGAGAAAAAATGTATCGCGGCGCGACACTTGAGAACACCCCCGCCCTCGAAAAAACGACGCTGCGGCCGTCCCGGAAATCCCGCTTTGAAACCAGCGCCATCGCGCTCGCGCTGCTGGCCGCGTTTGCATCCGGTGCACAGGCGCAAGGCGCCACCGGCCACGCGAACGATCAGGACATCTGGCACCGCGACACGCTGACCGGCGACTGGGGCGGCGAGCGCACCGCGCTCGCGAAGCAAGGCATAACCTTTGATCTCGGCTACACCGGCGAAGCGCTGGCCATCGTCGATGGCGGCGTGCACCGCGGCAGCCTCTACGAAGGTCTGCTCAACCTCGGTGTCGACGCCGACCTGGACAAGCTCTACGGCTGGAACGGCGCCACCTTCCACGCACAGGTGTTCCAGATTCACGGCCATGGTCCGTCGACCTACTACGTGCAGAACCTGATGGACATCAGCAACATCGAAGCCGTGCCGGCGACGCGGCTCTTCACACTGTGGCTGCAGCAGGATTTGCTCGACGGACGCGTGTCGGTGCGTGCCGGACAACTGGCGGTGGATGACGAATTCGTCGTCACGCCGTCCGCGTCGGGCCTGATCAACGGCACGTTCGGCTGGTTCACGCTGGGCTCGGCCAATCTGCCGAGCAGCGGGCCGGCCTATCCGCTGGCCACGCCCGGCATCCGGCTGCAGCTGCAGCCGACGCACAACTTCGCGCTGCTGGCCGCGGCGTTCAGCGGCGATCCGGCGGGCAATCCCGGCGATGAGGATCCGCAGCGCCGCAACCGCCACGGCACCAACTTCAGCACCTCCGGCGGCACATTCTGGATTGCCGAGGCCCAGTACAAGATCGGTCAGGACAAGAACAGCGCCGTGCTGCCCGGTCTCTACCGGCTCGGCGCGTGGTATCACACCGGCACGTTCGACGATCAGCGCCTGGACAACAGCGGCGGCTCGCTCGCCGCACCTGGCAGCAGCGGCGTCGCGCTGCAGCACCACGGCGATTACGCGATTTATGCGGAAGCCGACCAGACCGTGTGGCGCGAGCCCGGCACCGACGATCAGGGGGCAAGCGTATTTGTGCGCGTCGGCACCGCGCCCGGCAATCGCAACCTGGTCGATTTCTACGCCGATGGCGGCCTGCGCTGGCAAGGCCTGCTGCCCGGTCGCGACCAGGACGCGCTGTCGCTCGGCGTCGCCTATGCCCGCATCAGCAGCGACGCGCAGGCACTCGACCGTGACACGCGGAACTTCACCGGCAGCCACATTCCGATTCGTGATCATGAAGCGGTGGTCGAACTGAACTATGCGATCCAGATGGCGCCGTGGTGGACGCTGCAGCCCGACATCCAGTACGTGGTTCATCCCGGCGGCAACGTGACGGATCCCGCCGACGCGTCGGGTACCCGCGCGATACCGGATGCATGGGTGGTTGGCCTGCGCACCACGATTACGTTCTGAACAACGTATGCCGGCTGCGGCACGGCATGGATGCCGGCGATCGCCGTGCGCCGCATCGCGTATCCGAGCGACAGTCAGATACGCAGCATCCGGATCTGCTTCCAGCGTTGTGCCGCCGCACGCATCCTGGCCATCATCGGCAGCAAGCGTTCGACTACGGTGGGAGCGCTCATCAGACGACCGGGCTCGCGCGCCGGCTGCCGCCGGCCCGCGCGATGTCGGCCAGACAACGCGACAGCGCGCTGATTCCCGAATTTCCGACCAGCGTGCAAGGCTTGCCGGTGCGTTTGCAGTAACGCTTGACGAGGTGGTAAGCGCCATGACTCACGTCGCCGGCGAGACAGACCACGCCGTCGGCCGCCGCCAGCATCGCCGGCAGGCGCTGCATGTGATCCTCGATCCCGCCGTCGTGATAGGAAAATATTGCGTTGGCCGCCTGCACCTGTTCGCGATAACGCGGCACCAGGTTCACCCTGCCGCCCACGCAGAGTATTTGCCGCCGGGAAAGATCAAGGCTGCCGGGCGACTCGTCTGCGCAATGCCCGGGCGCAGCAGCAACCGGCGGCTCGCGGCGCTG
>JBDZVW010000021.1:0-15771 GCA_040255885.1 Betaproteobacteria bacterium | reverse complement strand
CCGTCGGTGTCCGGCATCCAGATGTCGAGCAGCACCAGGTCGGGACGCGCCTCGCGGCGTACCGCGCGTGCTTCGGTCGCGTTTTCCGCCAGCCGTACCTGGTAGCCTTCATCACGCAGGATTTCGGAGAGCAGCTCGCGAATCCCGATTTCGTCGTCAACAACCAGTATCTGCTGCATGGTCCTGTCTATCCTGTCGGCCAGTCTGTCATACCCGCGCATGCGGCTTGAACGCCGCCGGCTGCCCGGACAGCGGCAGCGTTACGATCACGCGCGCGCCGTGCGGCGCAACGGTTTCCACCGTTACCGTGCCGCCATGCTCTTCCACGATTTTCTTCACGATCGCCAGTCCCAGACCGGTGCCCTTGGGCTTGGTCGTCACATACGGCTCGAATGCGCGCTTCATCATCTGTTCCGGAAAACCGCTGCCGTTGTCGGCCACCGCCAGCTGCACGCTGTCATCGACCAGCGCGGTGGATACTTCGATGTTCGGCGTTTGCGCATCAGCCAGCGCGTCCTGCGCGTTCTGCAGCAGATTATGGATCACCTGCCGCAGCTGCGCGGTGTCGCCTTCCACCGACGGCAGTTCGGGCGCCAGCGTCAGCGCGATGCGCGGACGCGCCGATTCATACAGCGCAAGCACCTCCCGCACCAGCGCATTCAGATCGAAGCGGCTGCGCGACGGTTCCGGCATGCGCGCATACTGGCTGAACGCGTTCACCATGCGCTTCAGCGCGCTGACCTGATTGACGATGGTTGCGGTGGCACGCGACAGCAGCTGTGCCTCGTCGGCGCCGAGGCGCGGCGCGAGCTTGAGCTCGAGGCGCTCGGCCGAAAGCTGGATCGGCGTCAGCGGGTTCTTGATTTCGTGCGCCAGCCGCCGCGCCACTTCGGCCCACGCCGCATCACGCTGCGCCTGCAGCAGGTGAGTAATGTCGTCGAACACCACCACGTAGCCGCTGTCCACGCCCTGCGTCAGGCGCGTACCGCGCAGCAGCAGCATCTGCGTGCCGCCGGCCGCCTCGCGCTCGAGCTGCTGTTCCCATTCGCCGGTCTTGTCGCCGAACGCCGTTGCCACCGCCTCGGCAAACGACGCCAGCACCGGCGAGCGTTGCGGCCAGCGCGTGAGGCCGATGCCGGTGAGCGTCTGGAAATCCGTGCCGAGGATGTGGTCGGCACTGACGTTGTGCGAGCGCAGCCGCAGATGCTCGTCGAACGCCATCACGCCGGCCGACAGGTTGCCCAGCAGGCTTTCGAGATAACCCTTCGCCTGCGCCAGCTGCGCCTGGTTGTGCTCGACCACCGCGCGCGCCTCGGCGAGCTGCAGCGTCATGCTGTTGAACGACTGCGTCAGCATGCCGAGCTCGTCGCGTCCGGCGACCGCGGCGCGCTGGCTGAAGTCGCCCTGCGCCACCGCGCGCGTGCCCTCGGCGAGGATGCCGAGCGGCGCCGACAGGCGATCGGACAGCAGAAACGCCAGCAGCAGCGCGGACAGCAGCGCGAGAAACAGCACCAGCGTCAGCGTCACGCCGTAAAGCCGTTTCAGTCCGAGCCGCGCCTTCGTCAGTTCCTGGTACGCGGTGTAGCCCTTCTGCACGATCTCCGCGTCGCGCGTAATCTGCGGCGGCACCGGCTCCAGCAATTGCAGCACCAGCAGGTCGTCTGCCAGGTTGAGCGTGCTTACCGGCACCAGCACGCGCAGGTAGAGCCCGCGCCCGGGCAGCGATTCGATCGCGCTGTAGTTGCGCTGCAGCCGCATCTGGCGCAACGCGTTCGCCTTCGGCAGGTCCGGCACCAGGCCGCTCTGCTCGGTGCCGGAATAGGCGATGATCTTGCCGCGCACGCTGAACAGCGTCGCATCCGGCACGCCTGCCTGCTCGCGCAGCGAATTGAGCGTGGTAATGTATTCCGACGGCGGACGCGCGGACAGCGACAGCGCCATCGCATTCGCCTTGTGCGTCAGATCCATCAGCATATTGTCGAGCGTGCTGCGGCCGATGTTGAGCCCGCCTTCCAGCGCCTTGTCGACGCGCACGTCGAACCACGACTCGATGCTCTGCCCGATGAACACGAACGATACCGCGTAGACGACCGCGCCCGGGATCACCGCCATCAATCCGAACAGCAGCACCAGGCGCAGCGTCAGCTTGGAACCGAACACATGGCGGCGCAGCTTGCGCCACAGTGTCCACAACTGATAGAGCACCAGCAGCACAAGACAGATCACCAGCCCGACGTTGAGCTTCAGCAGCAGCGAATAGTGACGCGAAAACAGGCTGGTGTTGGCGCTGGCACTGGCCAGCAGAAACAGCGCCACCGCCGCCAGGCCGATGAACACGATCAGTACGTACTTGCGGCTGCCGCTGAACCACGTCCGCCGCTGCTGCGCCGGGTGCATCATCGCGTCACCGTCCAGCGGTACCAATCGGAATTGGCGTTCCAGTCGCGCGACGCGATCGCGTTGACCTGGAACGGCTTCGGCAACTGCGACGTATCCAGCCGCAATCGCACCTCGGCGTCGTAGGTGACGTTCTCCTGCAGGGCATCACGCGGCACGATGTCGCCGCTGCGGACGTGCGCCAGCAGCCCCAGCGCGCTTTCCAGTGACGAAAAATTCTGGAACAGCGTGCCGGCGCCGATGGTGACTCGATACTGGCGCGTCAGCGCATTGTAGGTGAGCTTGTACTGCTGTTCATAGCTTGCGATGCGTTCGTGAAACCACCCGAAAAAATGCGGGCGGCTGAGATCGAACTCCATCACGAAATAGAACGCGACGCCCTTCCGCAGCGCGTCCCTGAGCGTCGGATTGAGCGTAATGCCGAAGTCCGCTTCGAGATGGTAGCCATTGTCTCCGGCCACCAGCACCGCCTGCCGCACGGTGATGCCGTCGGCACGCGCCGGCGCCGTACCGATGAGCAGCAGCGCCGCGGCCAGCGCCGCCAGCATGTTACGGCTTGTGCAGCAGCGCGTAATAAAAGCCGTCATGATTTGCGTCCGGCAACAGGAGGCCCGGCGCGGCCAACGGCTGCGCATCCGGCTGCCGGCTCAGGAATGCAGAGACCACCGACTGATTTTCTTCCGCGAACACCGAACAGGTTGCATACAGCAATTTACCATCTCTGCCCAGCGCCTGCCATAATGCGTCCAGCATGCACGCCTGGCGCTCGGCAAACCCGGCGACGTCACGCGCACGGCGCAGCCACTTGATGTCAGGATGGCGGCGCACGACGCCCGATGCGCTGCACGGCGCATCGAGCAGGATACGGTCGAACGGTGCGCCGTCCCACCACTCCGCAAGCGCGCCGGCGTCGGCACACAGCGTGCGCGCGGCAAGCCCGAGACGCGCCAGATTGTCGGCGACGCGGGCCAGGCGCTGCGCATCGCTGTCGACCGCCAGCACATCAACGTCGGCACATTCCAGGATGTGCGCGGTCTTGCCGCCGGGCGCCGCGCAGGCATCGAGCACGCGCATGCCGTCGCGCACGTCGAGCAGCGGCGCGGCGAGCTGCGCACCGGCATCCTGCACCGACACCTGCCCGTCCGCAAACCCCGGAATCCGGTCGACCGGCAACGGCGTCTCCAGCATGACGCCGGCGGCACCGACGGCGCGTGCCGCAATCCGTTCACGCGTCAGCCGCGCAAGATAATCGTCGCGCGCGATGGCACGGCGGTTCACCCGCAATGTCAGCGGCGGATGCTGATTGCCTGCGTCCAGAATCGCCTGCCAGTCGACCGGCTGCTGCGCGCGCAGCCGGTCGATCCACCACTGCGGATACGAATACCGTCCGGACGCGGTTGATTGCGCGACAGCGATCAACGCTTCGCGACGCCGCAGAAAATTGCGCAACACGGCGTTGACCAGTCCGCCGGCACGGCCGTGGCCGAGTGCACGCGCCGTTTCCACCGCATGGTCGACTACCGCGTACGGCGCCGCCTGGCTGAACTGCAGCTGATAAAGCGCAATCAGCAGCAGGCAGCGCAATTGCTCATCGACGAGCGGATGTTCAAGCAACTGGTCGAGAATGCCGCGCAGCAGTCCAAGCTGACGCAGTGTGCCGTAAGCGACGTTCTGAATGGCCGCGCGCTCGCCCGCGGCCAGCGCCGGATGCGTGCGCCACACCTCCTGCAATGCCTGGTTGAGGTTGCGGCCGGTCAGCACCCGATTCACCGAGTGCGCCGCGAGACGCTGGATTTCAAGCAAGGCGGCGGCGCCGAAACAGACCGGACCGTGGCATCGGCATCAGCAACCGAAGCGCTCGCCCGGCGCGATCGCAAATCCGGCCAGAAATGCCGCCGCGGCCAGGCGGCGCCCGCCGGCGCGCTGCAGTTCACGAATACACAGCGCGCCGGTGCCGCACGCGACGATGATGCCGCCGCCGTCAGCCGCGATGATGGTCGCCGGCGCGCTCGCCGCCGCACCGGCCGTTTGCGGCAACGCGTCGGCGCGCCATAGCTTGACGGGCGTACCGCGCAGCATCGTCGCCGCACCCGGCACCGGATTGAGCGCGCGCACCTTGCGCGCTATCACGTCGGCCGGCGCATCCCAGGCGATCTGCGCCTCGCTCTTGTCGATCTTCGCGGCATAGGTCGCCAGCCTTCCATCCTGTGGCTGCGGCTCGGGCACCGCCGCAAGCGCACGCACAATACACGCGCCGCCCAGTGCGGCGAGCCTGTCATGCAGCGTCTGCGCGGTGTCATCCGCGGCAATCGCGACCGCCTCGCGCAGCAGCACCGGCCCGGTGTCGAGCCCTTCGTCCATCTGCATGATAGAAATTCCGGTTTCGGCGTCTCCGGCCAGAATCGCGCGCTGGATCGGCGCCGCGCCGCGCCAGCGCGGCAGCAGCGACGCGTGAATGTTGACGCAGCCGCGCGGCGGCAGTGCGAGCAGCAGCGGCGGCACCATCAGACCGTAGGCCGCGACGACCATCACGTCCGGCTGGTGGTCGCCGATCGTACGCCGCACCGCTTCGTCTTTCAATGTTGATGGCTGCAGCAGCGGCAGGCCGTGGGCGACGGCGCTGCGCTTGACCGCGCTCGGTTGCCGCTTCAGTCCGCGGCCGGCCGGCCGCTCCGGCTGTGTCAGCACCAGCGCGATATCATGGCCGGCACGCACCAGCGCTTGCAGCGCGACCGCGGCGAATTCCGGCGTGCCGGCAAAGATGATTCTCACATTACCTTGCGGCTTTGCTTGCGCAGCTTGGCCAAGATGCGCTGTTGCTTGAGGCGCGACAGATGCTCGACGAAGACGTGGCCTGCAAGATGATCCATTTCATGCTGGATGCAATCACCGAGTAGCCCTTCCGCCTCCAGCGTGAACGGATGGCCGTTGCCGTCGAGCGCCTGCACCTTGATCCACTCGGCACGCCGCACCTTGTCGAAAATGCCGGGGACCGACAGACAGCCTTCTTCGAACTCCGCCGTGCCGCCGCTGTCGACGATCTGCGGATTGATGAATACGCGCAAGTCGTCACGCGTGTCGGAGGTATCGATCACGATGACGCGCCGGTGGACGTCGACCTGGGTGGCCGCAAGACCGATGCCGGGCGCCGCGTACATGGTTTCCGCCATGTCGGCGACCAGTTTGCGGATGCTGCCGTCGACCGTGTCGACGGCTTTCGCAACCGTGTGCAGGCGTTCGTCCGGATAATGCAAAATCTTGAGAATCGCCATAAACTTACTTGCTAACTTGATGCACTCTATGCACAATTAAAAAATTGGATGGTCGGGCCAGCCCGCGTTTTTGCGCATTAAAACAAAACTGTTGCGCCAGGGCCATTCATCAACAGGGGGTATCATGAACAAAACAATTATATCGCTGATCCTCGTTTTCGCATTGGGCGCAGTGGCATCCGAATCCGCATTTGCGGTCGGCAATGCTGATCTCAAGGCCGATGCGCCCGCGCACTACACCGTAAAGAAAGGCGACACGCTGTGGGACATTTCCGGCCGCTTTCTGAATCAGCCGTGGCGCTGGCCGGAACTGTGGCAAATGAACCGCGCGCAGATCAAGAATCCCGACCTGATCTATCCCGGCGATGAACTGGTGCTGGAGCGCACCGCCAACGGACCGCGGCTCAGCGTGCACCGTGCCGGCCGCGCCAGCGTGACCGGCGCCCGCCGCAGCACCCGCGGCGAGACGCTGCGGCTGTCGCCGCAGATTCGCGCCAGCGCGGAGAAACAGCCAATTCCCGCGATCCCGGCGGCCGCGATCGAACCTTTTCTCAGCAAGCCGCTGGTGATCGAAAAGGGTGCGCTCGACTCCGCGCCGCGTATCGTCGCCACCCAGGAAAACCGGGTGGTGGTCGGTGCCGGCAACGTCGCTTACGCCAGCGGCATCACGCAGGGCGAAGGCGTCAACTGGCAGGTTTTCCGCAAGGGCGACGAGCTGGTCAATCCCGATACCCACGAAACATTGGGCTATGAAGCCATTTACCTGGGTGAAGCCCGCGTCAAGGAATTCGGCAAAGGCAACAGCAACGTAACCACGCTCGAAATCACCAAATCGGTCCAGGAAATGGACGTCGGTGACCGCCTGATCCCGGCCCGCAAAACCGTCCCGCCGTTCAGCTACGTGCCGCACGCGCCCGACCAGCCGGTGAAAGGGCGCATCATCGCGGCCTACGACGATCAATTGTACGAAGTCGGCCCCCACGCGATCGTGGTGCTGGACAAGGGCCGGCGCGACGGCCTCAGCGTCGGCGACGTGCTGGCGATATTGCGCAGCGGCCACACCGCCGGGCACAACGCATTTCGCGGATCGTTCTATCATGACTACGCCATGGACGCGACCCGCGATTCTCCGGTTTTCTCGCAGCGCGAAGCAGAGATTCCGAACGTGAAGCTGCCGGACGAACGCTACGGATTGCTGATGGTGTTCCGGGTTTTTGACAAGGCGTCGTACGCGCTCGTGATGAAGGCCAGCCGGCCGGTCAACGTGCTGGACGTCGTCACCAATCCCTGACGCCGCCGTCCGCCTCGCAGCCCGCAATGCTGTCTGATGACGATCTTGCGGGCTGGCTGCGGCTGGCGCTGGTGCCCGGTATCGGCGATGCCTCATTGCGCCGGCTGCTCCATGCATTCGGAACACCCGAGCGGGTATTCAACGCCGGCTATTCGCAGCTTGCAGCCATCACATCGGCCGGCAGCGCGCGCCTGATCGCCGACGGCGGCAACGCCGACGGCGCGGACGCCGCGCTCGCCTGGCGCACCAGCCACGTCGACAACGCAATCATCACGCTGGCTGACACCGAATATCCGCAACGGCTGCTTGAAACACCGGACCCGCCGACGGTTCTTTATGTACGCGGCCGCGTGCAAACACTGAACCGTCCGGCGCTGGCGATTGTCGGCAGCCGCAACGCCACGGCACAAGGCATCGAAACCGCCGAGGCATTCGCGCGCGCGCTAAGCGGTGCCGGGCTCACGGTCATCAGCGGCCTTGCGCTGGGCATCGACGCCGCCGCGCATCGGGGCGGCCTCGATGGTGCAAGCGGAACCGTCGCCGTGGTCGGCACCGGCATCGACGTCGTTTATCCCGCGCGCAACCGGGAACTGGCGCATGCGATAACCGAAAACGGCGCGCTGGTGTCCGAGTTTCCACTCGGCACGCGGCCGCTCGCCGCCAACTTCCCGCGCCGCAACCGCATCATCAGCGGCATGGTGCTGGGGTGCCTGGTAGTGGAAGCGGCGTTGCGCAGCGGCTCGCTGATCACTGCACGTCTCGCCACCGACCAGGGGCGCGAGGTGTTCGCGATTCCGGGCTCCATCCATTCGCCGCTGGCGCGAGGCTGTCATGCGTTGATCCGGCAGGGCGCGAAGCTGGTCGAGACCGCCACCGACGTACTCGAAGAACTGCGACTGGCGGAACCGATTGCGCCGGCCGATGATCCGAACCTGCAGCAGACTGACGACAGCGGGCTCATGCAGTATCTCGGTTTCGACCCCTGCGATGTCGATACATTGTGTGCGCGCAGCGGGCTGGCTGCAGAAACTGTTGTTGCCACACTGATGCAACTCGAGCTGGCGGGTCACGTGGAAGCGCTTGCGGGCGGACGTTACCAGCGCCGGCATTGAAAAACCACGCGATTGGCCGCAGATAAAACCCGTAACCAGGTGGACCGGCGCGCCGCCGCCTTGCTTTGACCGGCAATTGTTTTTATTATCTGCGCTCCGTTTGACCTGCGGGTGATACGCAATCGCAGGTTCTTTCCGACCATGCCCGCGAGACTCGCAATCGACATCATTTCATGGAAAAACAGTTAATCATCGCTGAAAAACCTTCGGTCGCGAACGATATCGCGCGCGTTCTCGGTGGGTTCGCCAAGCACGATGGTTACTTCGAGAGCGACCATTACGTGCTGTCTTCGGCGGTGGGCCATTTGCTGGAACTGGTTGCGCCGGAGCAGTACGAAGTCAAGCGTGGCAAATGGACGTTCGCGCACCTGCCGGTGATTCCGCCGCACTTCGATCTGAAACCGATCGAGCGCAGCGCCGATCGCCTGAAGCTGCTGATGAAACTGATCAAGCGCAAGGATGTCGCCGGCCTGGTCAACGCCTGCGACGCCGGGCGCGAGGGCGAACTGATTTTTCGCCACATCGCACATCATTCCAAAACCGGCAAGCCGGTGCGCCGGCTGTGGCTGCAGTCGATGACGCCGGAAGCGATCCGCAACGCGTTCACCGAATTGCGCAGTGACGCGCAGATGCAGCCGCTCGCGGCAGCGGCGGTGTGCCGCTCCGAATCCGACTGGCTGGTCGGCATCAACGGCACGCGCGCGATGACCGCGTTCAATTCGCGCAGCGGCGGCTTCCACAAGACGCCGGTGGGGCGCGTACAAACGCCGACGCTGGCGATCCTGGTCGAGCGCGAAGAAACCATCAAGAAATTCGTCCCCCGCGACTACTGGGAAATCCACGCCACCTTCGCGGTGAACGCGGGCGAATATGCCGGCCGCTGGTTCGATGAAAAATTCGCGAAGAAAAAGGACGGCGAGGATGCGGATCTGCGGGCCGAACGCGTGTGGAAAGAAGCGCGCGCACTCGAAATCCAGGCCCGATGCCAGGGTAAAACCGGCACCGTCGAGGAAGAAAGCAAGCCGTCCACGCAGCTGTCGCCGCTGCTGTTCGATCTCACCAGTCTGCAGCGCGCGGCGAACGGAAGTTTCGGTTTTTCGGCGAAGACGACGCTGTCACTGGCACAGGCACTCTACGAAAAGCACAAGGTGCTCACCTATCCGCGCACCGATTCGCGCTGTCTGCCGGAAGACTACATCGGCACCGTCAACGCGACGCTGAAAGAACTCGGCACAACGACCTACGGTCCGTTCGCGAAGAAGATCCTGCAGCAGAAGTGGGTGCATCCGAACAAGCGCATTTTCAACAACGCCCGGGTATCGGATCACTTTGCGATCATTCCGACCACGCTCAAGCCGAAACATTTGAACGAGCTCGAAACGAAACTTTACGACTTGGTGGTCAAGCGCTTTCTGGCGGTGTTTTTCCCGGCGGCGGAATACCGTGTCACCACCCGCATCACGCGCATCGGCAGCGACGCGTTCAAGACCGAGGGGCGGGTGATGGTCAACGCCGGCTGGCTTGAAGTCTACGGCAAGGAGGCCGGTGACGGCGAGACGCCTTCGTTGGTGCCGGTGCAGCCGGATGACCGGCCGCTGGCGGATCCGGTCGAGGTCAGGGCAAACCAGACCAAGCCTCCAGCGCGCTTCACCGAAGCGACACTGCTCAGCGCAATGGAAAGCGCGGGCAAGCTGGTCGAAGACGAAGAATTGCGCGACGCGATGAAGGAACGCGGCCTGGGCACACCGGCCACCCGTGCGGTGATCATCGAAAAACTGATCGCCGACGAGTACGTCGCGCGCAACGGCCGTGAATTGCAGCCGATGCCTAAGGCATTCTCGCTGATTACGTTGCTGCGCGGATTGAATATTCCGGAGCTGACGGCGCCCGAGCTGACCGGCGAGTGGGAATACAAGCTCAAGCAGATGGAGCAGGGCCAGCTCGAACGTCCCGATTTCATGCGCGAGATCGCGGCGATGACGCGGCAGATCGTCGAACGCGCAAAAAGTTTTGAAAGCGACACCGTTCCGGGAGACTTTGCGACACTGACGACACCGTGTCCCAAATGCGGCGGCGTGGTGAAGGAAAACTACAAGAAGTTCCAGTGCCAGAAATGCGACTTCGCGCTGTGGCGCATCGTCTCCGGGCGGCAGTTCGAACCGGCCGAAATCGAGGAACTGATCACCCGTCGCGAGATCGGTCCGCTGCAGGGTTTTCGCAGCCGTCTCGGCAAACCGTTCGCCGCGTTGATCCGGCTGTCGCCTGAATTCAAGATCGAGTTCGATTTCGGCCAGTCGAACGCAGACGGCGATGGCGAAGCGCCGGACTTTACCGGCAAGGAAGCGCTCGGCGCCTGTCCCAAATGCGGCGGCAACATTTACGAGCATGGAATGGCCTATGTATGCGAGAACGCAGTAGGCAAAGACCGGAAATGCGATTTCCGCTCCGGCCGCGTAATCCTGCAGCGCTCAATCGAGCCGGAGCAGATGAAAAAGCTGCTTGCCACCGGCAAGACCGACCTGTTGCACCGCTTCATCTCGAAGAAGGGACGGCCGTTCTCCGCCTATCTGGTGCGTGGAGACAAAGGCAATATCAGCTTCGAATTTGCACCGCGCGCCGCCAAAGCGGCAAAGCCGGGCACCACCTCGAAGTCTCGCGAGAAAAAATCGGCCGCGCCGGAGAAAGCGCCGGCCCGCCCGCGCAAGCGCGCAGCTTCCTGACAAGACCGGCCGCCGACAAATTCGCCGGCCAGGCATCTCGATCCGAGACCGCGACATCGCGATTTCACGCTGTCGTGCGGACAGTTCCTTTCCCGAACCGGACAAGATTCAACCGTCGGCAGCGTCATTGCTTCGCGGCCGCCGGCGCACGCGATCGACGAGCGTCCAGGCATCCGCCCGGCCGTTGCAGTCAGTCCATAAACATACTATATTTAATATATAGAACGTTTATGGATATACCATGAAGCTCCAGACCGTGCCCCGCAATGAAGCGGCAACCGACCGCCGTGCGCTGTCGGCACCGGCGTTGCGCACATTTTTCCGCATTGCCGACGCATGGCGGCTGGATACGGCGGAACAAATGCGGCTGCTCGGAATTTCGTCGCGCTCGACCTATTTCAAATGGAAGAAAGACCCGGCAGCGACTGCGCTGTCGCGGGATGCGCTCGAACGCATTTCGTATTTGCTCGGAATCTACAAGGCGCTGCAGATCCTGTTTCCGCGGCCCGAACAAGCAGATGCCTGGATCCGCAAGCCCAATCACGCACCGCTTTTCGGCCATCGCAGCGCGCTGCAACGCATGCTGTCGGGCAATGTCGCCGATCTTTACGTGGTGCGGCAATATCTCGATGCGCAGCGCGGCGGCTGGGCATGAAGCTCGATTCGATTCCGCTGGCGCGGGTGCGCTGGCGGCCAAGCTACCGCATCATTCCGACGCGGTTTCCCGCGATACAGCTTTATGAGCGCGTGGCAAGCCCGGAGGATCTGGAGGCGGTATTTTCGGTGGAAGCGCTCACTAACAATCGTTTGCGTAACGAAATCAACGAGCTTGATCTGGTTGCGCCGGACGAGCGGGTCACCGGGCCGGGATCGAGCTTCATCATGTCAGCATTTACACGGCTCAATCCGGCAGGCAGCCGCTTTTCCGACGGCAGCTTCGGCGTCTATTATTGTGCTCATGGTGAAGCGACCGCGGTCGCAGAAACCGTCTACCATCGCGCGCGTTTCCTGGCATCGACCGATGAGCCGGCGTGCGAACTCGACATGCTGGTACTGCACGCCGACTTGAGCACGGAGCTTTACGATCTGCGTGCCGTGGCGAAGGCGGAACCGGTACTGGATCCGGATGATTATCACGCCGGACAGCAACTTGGACGACGCCTGAAGGCTGCGGGCGCCTGGGGCGTCGCCTATCCGAGCGTGCGTCATGCGCAAGGAGAATGCGCGGCGGTGCTGCGGCCGCGCGCGCTGTCGCGGCTGCGGCGCGGACGGCATTTGTGCTATGTCTGGGATGGACAGACAATAACGCAGGTCTACGAGAAGCGCGGCCTGCGTGAGCTGCGCGACAATCCGGGAATCGTTTCCCCGTCATGACGATAAAAGGAGTCTCAACGATGCGTTACGCGCTGTTCGGTATGCTGGCCGGTTTGTCGTTCGCAGCCCAGGCACTGGAGCTGCCGACGACGCCCAGCTGTTCAGACGGCCCGGTGGTCCAGCTGCATGCACAGGCCAGCCGCGAGGTCACTGCGGACATGGCACGCATGCAGCTCGAATACGAACGCGACGGAAGCGACCCCGGCAAACTTTCTGACAGTGCGTCTCGCGCGATCGCAGCGGCACTTGAAAAAGCGAAAGCCTATCCGAAAATCAATGCGTTTTCGGATGGTTTTTCGGTGAGCCCGCGCCATGACAAGAATGGCGCGGCCACCGGCTGGCAGGTACGGGCCGCCGTGATGCTAGACTCGAAAGATTTCGGCGCCGTTTCAAAACTCGCGCAGGAACTGTCCGGGTCCGGGCTCAACGTCGGCAGCCTGTCCACGTATCTTTCCGCCGCAACCCGGCGTCATGTCGAGGACAGCCTGGTGCCGCAAGCGATCCAGGCGTTCGAACATGATGCGCAGACAGCCGCGCAGGCATTCGGTGCCGCGCATTCCCAATTGTGCGCGGCAACCGTCAGCCGACAAGGCAGCGCTGTACCGCGTCCGGTCGCTTACGGTGCGATGATGAAGTCGGCCGCAGCGGCGGTGCCGATTTCGCCGCAAACCACGACCGTGACGGTAACCGTCAGCGGCAAGGTGATGATCCGGAAATAACCGCGGCGGTGCGATCCGCCGCGGACAGGCAGCGTTATACGTCGAGGTTGCGCACACCCAGCGCATTCGATTCGATGAAATTGCGGCGCGGTTCGACCGCGTCGCCCATCAGCGTGGTGAATATTTCGTCGGCACTGATCGCATCATCGATGCGCGCGCGCAGCAGGCGCCGGGTCTTCGGATCCATCGTGGTGTCCCACAACTGTTCCGGATTCATCTCTCCCAGGCCCTTGTAGCGCTGGATGCCGACGCTTTTCTTCACTTCGTCCAGCAGCCAGTCGATTGCTTCGCGGAACTCCTGCACCGGATGCTGCTCTTCGCCGCGCTGCACATAGGCGCCGGCGCCCAGCAGACCGCTCAGTACCTGTGCGGTACTCTTGATCTGCTCGAAATCGCCGCCCTGCAGAAATTCCTCGGTGATGTAGCTGCGGTGCGCGACGCCGTGCTGCATGCGGCTGACGACCAGCAGATGCCGTTCGGTCTTTTCATCAAAGCGGGTGTCGACCGTCGCGCCCTGCACGCGCAGCAATTCATCGAGCGTGCGTGCACTGGCTTTGGTCGTGGTTTCGTTTTCGACCGACAGTTCGATGTCAGGATGTCGCATCAGCGTGCGCAGGGTCTGCTCATCGATCACGCGCGACAGCCGATCGATCACCGCTTCGGTCAGCAGATATTGCCGCGCAACCTGCTCGAACGCAGCCTTGCTCAGCGGTTCGGCGCCGGCGGACGGCACCAGTTGCGCTTCGGCCAGCGCCAGCTTCAGCAGGTACTCCTGCAACTCGTGGTCGTCCTTCAGATAGCGTTCCTGCTTGCCGCGCTTCGCCTTGTAGAGCGGTGGCTGCGCGATATAGACGTGGCCGCGCTCGACCAGCTCCGGCATCTGGCGGTAGAAAAAAGTCAGCAGCAGCGTGCGGATGTGTGAGCCGTCGACGTCGGCATCGGTCATGATGATGATGCGGTGGTAACGCAGCTTGTCGGGATTGAATTCATCCTTGCCGATGCTGGTGCCGAGCACGTTGATCAGCGTCGTGATTTCCTGCGACGACAGCAATTTGTCGAAGCGCGCGCGCTCGACGTTCAAAATCTTGCCCTTGAGCGGCAGGATCGCCTGAAACTTGCGATCGCGTCCCTGCTTGGCGGAACCGCCTGCCGAATCACCCTCGACGATGTACAACTCGGACTGTGCCGGATCCTTTTCCTGACAGTCAGCGAGCTTGCCGGGCAGCCCCAGCGTATCGAGCACGCCCTTGCGACGGGTCATTTCACGCGCCTTGCGCGCCGCTTCGCGCGCACGCGCGGCCTCGATGATCTTGCCGACCACCACCTTCGCGTCGTTGGGCTTCTCCAGCAGATATTCCATCAGCTTGGACGCCACCACTTCCTCGACCGCCGGCCGCACTTCGGACGACACCAGCTTGTCCTTGGTCTGCGACGAGAATTTGGGTTCCGGAACCTTGACCGACAGGATCGCGGTCAGACCCTCGCGCATGTCGTCACCGGAGGTCTCGACTTTCGCCTTCTTCGCGAATTCGTTGGATTCGATGTACTGATTGAGCGTGCGCGTCATCGCGGCACGCAGTCCGGTGAGATGGGAGCCACCGTCGCGCTGCGGAATATTGTTGGTGAAACACAGCACCGACTCCTGGTAGGAATCGTTCCACTGCATTGCCGCCTCGACGACGATGCCGTCCTTCTCGCCCACCACGTGAAAGATGTTCGGGTGCAGCACGTTCTTGTTGCGGTTCATGAATTCGACGAAACCCTTGACGCCGCCGTCGAACGCGAAGCGGTCTTCCTTGCCGCTGCGCTCATCGGTCAGCGTGATCTTCACGCCGTTGTTCAGGAACGACAGCTCACGCAGCCGTTTGGCGAGGATGTCGTAGTGATAGTCGATGTCGCCGAAGGTCTGTTTGCTTGCCAGGAAATGCACTTCGGTGCCACGGCGCTCGGCCTTGCCGGTCACCCTGAGCGGCGCCACCGGCACGCCCATGCGGAACTCGACGAAATGCGTCTTGCCATCGCGACGGATGGTCAGCCGCAGCCACTCTGACAGCGCGTTGACGACCGACACGCCGACACCGTGCAGTCCGCCGGAAATCTTGTATGAATTGTTGTCGAACTTGCCCCCCGCATGCAGTTCGGTCATCACCACTTCGGCAGTGGAGCGCCCTTCGGTGGGATGAATGTCGGTCGGAATGCCGCGCCCGTTGTCGATGACGCTGACCGACGCATCCGGATGGATCGTGATCGAAATTTCATCGCAATAGCCGGCCAGCGCTTCGTCGATCGCGTTGTCCAGCACTTCGAATATCATGTGATGCAGGCCGGTGCCATCCGACGTATCGCCGATGTACATGCCGGGCCGCTTGCGCACGGCCTCGAGGCCCTTCAGAACCTTGATGCTGCTGGAATTGTAATTGGAGGCTTGTGCTACTTTCTGGGGATCTATCATCAACCGGTCCTGTTAGATGCGCATCGGCATCACGACGTAGCGGAAATCCGCATCGTCGGGTAATGTCATCAGCATGCTGCTGTTGGCATCGCCGAACGCACATTGTACATTTTCGGCCTGGACATTGGTGAGCACGTCCAGCACGTAATTGATGTTGAAGCCGATATCGATCGCGTCGCCGCTGTAATCGATATCCAGCTCGTCCTGCGCTTCTTCCTGTTCATTGTTGGTGCACGAAATGCTCAGGCTGCCAGCGCCCAGTATCCAGCGCACGCCACGGAATTTCTCGTTCGAAAGAATCGCGGCGCGATGCAATGCCGCGAGCAAGGTCTGGCGCGGGATGGTGAACTGCCGCTCATAGCCGGTCGGAATGACGCGCTCGTAATCCGGAAATTTGCCGTCGATCACCTTGCTGACCAGCTGGATGTCACCAA
>JBDZVW010000295.1:0-3930 GCA_040255885.1 Betaproteobacteria bacterium | reverse complement strand
CTAACGATGGGGCTCCTGCTCCGCCTCACCGACCGCTGCCCGCGTAGCGGGTGCGACCCTGGAGCGGGATGCAGCGCCTCGATTCACGGTCGCGCATTCTCTACGCTGGCCGGATCCCCTTCGGGGCCCCTCGGCCGACGCTCCGAGGCGCTACCCCTCATTCGAGTAGGGGAAAATCGGGCTCTTGCTTACTTTACGCTTTGGTTTCTCCCCTCCTGTTTTTAAGGAGGGGAGGGAGCGAAGCGGAAGGGGTGGTCGGGTTCTTGCAAATACAGGCGCGTCAAGACGCATCACAACTCGTAATCCGAACCGGCCCCGCGCATTGCCGCGTCGACCGCCGCGCGATCGAGGTGCGACGCGAACATTTCGATGAAGTCGTAGACATAGCCGCGCAGGTACGTGTTGCGGCGGATGCCGATGCGGGTCATGCTGGGCTCGAACAGGTGGGCGGCGTCGATCGCCCTGAGCTTGCGGTCCGTGTGCGGATCGAACGCCATTTTTGCCAGAATGCCGATGCCGAGACCCAGCTCGACGTACGCTTTCAGCACGTCGGAATCGATCGCGGTCAGCACTACGTTCGGCTTCAGCCCTTTCAGCGCGAATGCATGGTTGATCGCGCTGCGTCCGGTGAAGGCGAAATCGTAGGTGACGATCGGATAGCGCGCGATCGCCTCCAGCGTCAGCGGCCGCGCCGCCAGCAGCGGATGGCGCGGCGGCGTGACGATGCAGCGGTTCCACTGGTAGCACGGCAGCATCACCAGCTGATCGAAGTCCTTGATCGCTTCGGTCGCAATCGCGATGTCGGCTTCGCCCGTCACCACCTGCTGCGAGATCTGGGTTGGATTGCCCTGGTGCAGTGCCAGCTGCACCTTCGGGTATTTGTCCGTGAAGCGCCGGATCACTTCCGGCAGCGCGTAGCGTGCCTGGGTATGGGTGGTGGCGATCGTCAGGCTGCCGGCGGCCTCGCTCGCGAACTCCTGCCCCACACGCTTCAGATTGTCGGCTTCGCGTAGCACCCGCTCGGCGATTGCAACCACCGCGCGTCCGGGTTCGGTGATGTCGATCACGCGCTTGCCGTGACGCACGAACACGTCCACGCCCAGTTCGTCTTCGAGCAGGCGAATCTGCTTGCTGATGCCGGGCTGGGACGTATGCAATGCCTCGGCGGCATCGGAAACGTTGAGCCCGCCACGCGCGACCTGCACCAGGTAACGCAGTTGCTGGAGTTTGATGGTCGGCTCCGATCAAAAGTGGGTTATAAAATCATAACTTAATATTCTTTTGAGTTATATGTCAATCCCGCTATTCTGTGTCGCGACGATACGAGAATACGAATGGGCATCGATGAGCCTTGACACAAAAATTGAAGCGGACATTTCGCTGCTGCAGGACATCCAGCGGCGCTACGCACCGGCGGCATTTGCGAACAGCCTGGGCGCCGAAGACATGGTGCTGACCGACCTGATCGCGCGGCACGCGCCGGGCATCGGAATTTTCACGCTCGACACCGGACGACTGCCGGTCGAGACCTATGAACTGATGGAAAAGGTGCGCGAGTACTATGGCATTTCACTCGCCGTCTATTATCCGAACGCACAGGCGCTGGAACGTTACGTCAATGCCAACGGCATCAATGCGTTCTATCGCAGCATTGAGCTGCGCCGTGCCTGCTGTCACCTGCGCAAGGTCGAGCCGCTCAAACGCGCACTGGCCGGCAAGCGCGCCTGGATCACCGGCCTGCGTCGCGACCAGGCGGCGACTCGCGGCGGCCTTGCCGCATCGTCGTTCGATGCGGACAACGGATTGTGGAAATTCAATCCGCTGATCGACTGGAGTCATCTCGACGTGTGGACCTACATCCGCGAGCGCGGCGTGCCGTACAACGCGCTTCATGATCGCGGTTATCCCAGCGTCGGCTGCGCGCCGTGCACGCGCGCGATCAGCGCCGGCGAGGAGGTGCGCGCCGGGCGCTGGTGGTGGGAAGCGCCGGAATCGAAGGAGTGCGGGCTTCACGTGCGGGGGAAAATCTTCGCCGGACAAAAACCTTGATCGCAAAGGCGCAGAGGCCGCAAAGAGACGCAAAGGAAACATTAATTGATGGTGGAAAGCCGAGTATGGACACGATAGAAGCAAAAGAAACCATCGCACGCAGGCTGCAGCCAGGCGCCATTTCGTATGCGTTGCTGAACCGTAAGCCGCAGGTACCGCAGCGGGATTTTACTCACCTCGACTGGCTGGAATCGGAAGCCGTTCACATCATGCGCGAAGTGGCCGCCGAGTGCCGTAACCCGGTGCTGTTGTTCTCCGGCGGCAAGGACTCGGTGGTGCTGTTGCGTCTGGCGGAGAAGGCGTTCCGGCCCGGCCGCTTTCCGTTTCCGCTGCTGCACGTCGATACCGGGCACAACTTTCCGGAGGTGATCGCATTTCGCGACCGGCGCGCGGCGGAGCTCGGCGAGCGGCTGATCGTGCGCTCGGTGGACGACTCGATCGCGCGCGGCCGGGTGGTGCTGACGCGGCCTGATCAGAGCCGCAATACCTGCCAGTCGGTGACGCTGCTCGACGCGATCGCCGAGTTCGGTTTCGATGCCTGTTTCGGCGGCGCGCGACGCGACGAGGAAAAGGCGCGCGCGAAGGAGCGCATCTTTTCGTTCCGCGACGAGTTCGGCCAGTGGGATCCGAAGCGCCAGCGGCCGGAGCTGTGGAGCCTCTACAACACGCGCGTCCATCCCGGCGAGCACATGCGGGTGTTTCCGATCAGCAACTGGACCGAGCTCGACGTCTGGCAGTACATCGCGCGCGAGCGCCTGGAAGTGCCGGGGCTGTATTACGCGCATGCACGCAACGTGATCCGCCGCAGTGATGCGCTGGTACCGGTCTCTGCGTTGATGCAGCCCGGTCCCGGCGAATGCGTCGAAACGGTGCAGGTGCGGTTTCGCACGGTGGGCGACATGACCTGCACCTGCCCGGTCGAATCGCGCGCGACGACGATCGAGGAGATCGTCCGCGAAACGGCGGCGAGCCGCATCACCGAGCGCGGGGCGACGCGGCTCGACGATCGCGCGGCCGAGGCGGCGATGGAACTGCGCAAGAAAGAAGGCTATTTCTGATGATGACGGACGGCTTGCTGCGCTTCACCACCGCCGGCAGCGTTGACGACGGCAAGAGCACGCTGATCGGACGGCTGCTCCATGATTCCCGGTCGCTGTTCGACGACCAGTTGAGCGCGGCCGAGAAACGCAGCCGCAGCCGCGGCGCCGCCGGTGTGGACCTGGCGTCGTTCACCGACGGTTTGATCGCCGAGCGCGAGCAGGGCATCACGATCGATGTTGCCTATCGTTACTTCGCCACGCCCGCGCGCAAGTTCATCATTGCCGATACGCCCGGGCACGAGCAATACACGCGCAACATGGCGACCGGCGCATCCACCGCGCAGCTGGCGATTGTGCTGGTTGATGCGCGCCACGGCGTGCGGCCGCAATCGCGCCGGCACGCGCTGATCGCCAAGCTGCTCGGCATCCCGCACGTCGTGGTCGCCGTCAACAAGATGGATCTGGTCGATTACGCGCCCGAACCGTTCGACGCGATCCGGAGCGAGTTCGCGGCATTCGCCGCACGGCTCGGCATCCGCGATCTGCACGTGATCCCGCTGTCCGCGCTCAACGGCGACATGGTGGTCGAACGCGGCACGCGGCTTTCGTGGTACCAGGGGCCGGCGCTGCTGCAGCTGCTGGAAACCATCGAGCCGGTGCCGCACCCCGCGTCGCAGTTTCGCTTTCCGGTGCAACTGGTCAGCCGGGCACAGCGACCCGACATGCCTGTCGGCCGGGGTTACATGGGGCGCATCGAATGCGGTGCGGTCGCGGTAGGCGATCCGGTGGTCGCGCTGCCGTCGGGGCTGCGGACCACGGTCGCCGCAATCGTCACCGCGGA
>JBDZVW010000294.1:0-3934 GCA_040255885.1 Betaproteobacteria bacterium | reverse complement strand
TCCGGACGAATTGTTTGCAGCCTGATGCAAAAAAAGGATAGTTGAAATGTATTACGTGGTCACCGGCGCCGCCGGCTTCATCGGCTCCAATCTCGTGAGAGCGCTGAACGAGCGGGGTGAGACCGACATCATTGCGGTGGACAACCTGACACACGCGGACAAGTTCGTGAATCTCGTCGACTGCGACATCATCGACTACCTCGACAAGGAAACCTTTCTTGCCGAATTGCTCGATGGCGCGTTCGACGGCCAGATCACGGCGCTGCTGCACGAAGGTGCGTGCTCGGATACGACCGCCAGCGACGGCCGCTACGTGATGCAGAACAACTACCGTTATTCGCTGACGCTGCTCGAACACTGCATCAGCGATGGCGTGCCGCTGATCTACGCGTCGTCGGCGGCGGTCTACGGCGGCAGCAGCGTGTTCCAGGAAAAGCGCGAGCATGAGGCGCCGCTCAACGTTTACGGCTATTCCAAATTCCTGTTCGACCAGGCGGTGCGGCGGCGCTTTCACGAGCTTACCGCGCAGGTGGTGGGACTGCGCTATTTCAACGTCTATGGCGAGCGCGAGCAGCACAAGGGTCGCATGGCGTCGGTCGCGTTCCATTTCTTCAACCAGTACATGACGAACGGCAAGGTGCGATTGTTCGCCGGCAGCGGCGGCTATGGCGACGGCGAGCAGCGGCGTGATTTCATTTCGGTGGAGGACGTGGTCAACGTCAATCTGTTTTTTCTCGAGCATCCGGCGAAGTCCGGCATTTTCAATTGCGGCACCGGGGCTGCGCAGAGCTTCAACGATGTCGCGCATGCGATGGTGAACGGCTGCCGCGCGGCATGCGGCGAGGCGCCGCTGACGCTGGCCGACATGCAGCATGAGGGCATCATCGAGTACATACCGTTTCCGCAGGACCTGGCCGGAAAATATCAGAGCTACACGCAGGCCGACGCGTCGGCACTGCGCGCGGCCGGCTATGACCAACGGTTCCTGACGGTGGAGCAGGGCGTCGCGCGCTATTGCCAGGGCCTGCTGCGCCGCGCGCAACGGCACTGACGGCGCGCGACGGAATTTTCGCCCGCGGCGTACTGTCCATTCGGTATCATGGGCGGAGACCTGGAGGAGCAACAGATGAAAAAGACGCTGGAAGACTTCGTCGGCAACACGCCGCTCGTCAGCCTGAAAAGAATGGCCGGCAACACCGGCAATATGTTGCTGGCGAAGCTCGAAGGCAACAATCCCGCGGGATCGGTGAAGGACCGGCCGGCGCTGATGATGATCAAGCGCGCTGAAGCGCGCGGCGACATCAAGCCCGGCGACACACTGGTCGAGGCCACCAGCGGCAATACCGGCATCGCGCTGGCGATGGCGGCGGCGATCATGGGCTATCGGATGATCCTGGTGCTGCCCGAGCATTCCAGTGTCGAGCGGCGGCAGGCGATGACTGCGTACGGCGCGCAGTGCGTGCTGACGCCGCGCGAAGGCGGCATGGAACTGGCGCGCGACACCGCGGAAAAAATGCAGGCCGAAGGCAAGGGCCGCATCCTCGATCAGTTCGCCAATCCCGACAATCCGCTGGCGCATTATGAGGGTACCGGCCCTGAAATATGGCGCGACACCGGCGGCAAGGTCACGCATTTCGTCAGCAGCATGGGCACCACCGGCACCATCATGGGGGTGTCACGCTTCCTGAAGGAAAAGAATCCGGCGGTCCAGATCGTCGGCTGCCAGCCGACCGAAGGCTCGCACATCCCCGGCATCCGCAAATGGCCGCAGCAGTATCTGCCGAAAATCTGCGACTGGAGCCGTGTCGATCGCGTGGTCGAAGTGCAGCAGGCCGACGCGGAAGAAACCACACGGCGGCTGGCGCGCGAGGAAGGCATTTTCGCCGGCATCTCGTCCGGCGGCGCAATGTGGGCGGCGCTGCAGATCAACCGTGAAGTGAAGAACGCCGTCATCGTTTCGATCGTCTGCGATCGCGGCGACCGTTATCTTTCGACGGGTGTTTTCCCGGCGTGACGCGAACACCTGGCGACGCCGATCACTGGGCCTGATCGGTGCCGCCGTCCTCGCCGGCGGCTGTCTGCTGGCGGGGGCCGCGGAGGGCGGCCGCCAGATCGTGCTGTCGCTGGCCGACGTTTCCGGCCCCGGCTATCACGCGGCCGGTGTGGCGCTGACGCTGGGCGGCAGCGATCTTGAGTCGGCGCAGGTAGCCATCGGCAGCGTCGAGATTGCCGGCCATGTCTGGCACAACGTTCACCTGCGCTGCCCGCATCTGCTGCTTGAAAAAACCGCGGTGAAATGCAACGACGGCGTGCTCGATGCGGGCGTCAAGCTGCCAGTCGCATTCAGCTATTCGTCCGCGGCACGGCACCTTGAAGTTACGGTTTCGCCAGCGGCCAGGGAACGCTGGCAGTTCGTCGATGATTTTTCGCAACCCGCCACGCATGCCAGCCTGGCGATAACGAACGGCCAGGTCAAGCGGCTCGGATTCCTGCTGCCGCCGCACCTGCCGGCACTGACCGCTGGTACGCTCAACGGCAACATCTCGTTCGACGGTTCCCGCGCGCGCGGAAAAATCACGGTGGCCGACGCCGCCTTCTCAGATGCCAGCGGCCAGCATGCCGGCGACAAGATCAATGCGATACTGCAGCTCGATGCGACCCGTAATCGCGCCGGGCGCTGGGACTGGAACGCGGCGATCGACTGGCCGCGCGGCGAAATCTACTGGCAACCGATCTACGCTGCCGCGCAGAACTATCGGCTGACGGCCAAAGGTGATATCGAAGGCAACGGCACGCACGTTGCCGCCGCGACGCTGAATCTGTCAGGCATTGGCCGCTTCGCGTTTACCGGCGATGTCGCGCCCGGCGCGCTGAACACCGCAAGCGGCACGCTGCATGCAACCGGCATTCAACTTGGCGTATTGGCGGAACGCGTCATCAGACCGTTTTTCGCCGGAACGGCGTTTGCGAAATTGAGCGCGGGGGGGCAGGCAGACCTCAGCGCTGTCGTTGCCAACGGCGCGGTCGACAGTCTCGACCTCGATCTGCGCAATGCATCGTTCGACGATGGTGCCGGCAAGTACCGGCTGACCGGCATCAGCGGCAGCATTCCCTGGCGCCGCGCCGTGCCGACGCAGGCGACGCTCAGCATCAAAAGCGGCTCGTTTTCAGGCATGCCGATGGGACAGGTCAAACTGCCGCTGCGGCTCGATGGTTTCAGCGTCGCGGCATCGAACTTCAAGATTCCGTTGCTGGACGGCGGCCTGTCGCTGGACGACTTTGCCGCACGCCGCGTGGCGGGCAAGTGGCAGTGGCAATTCGAGGGCGGTGTGCTGCCGATCTCGATGGAAGCGCTGACGAAGGCACTGGGCTGGCCGCAGATGCACGGCACGCTTTCCGGAGTGATCCCGCAGGTGCGTTACGACGGGTCATCGGTGACGGTCGACGGCGTGCTGCTGTTCAACGTGTTCGATGGCGCGATCGTGGCAAAGAATCTGCACCTCGCCGATGCGTTCGGGCGCGTGCCGCGGTTGTCCGCTGATCTCACGATGAGCGATCTCGATCTGGGATTACTGACGAGCACGTTTTCGTTCGGCAGCATTACCGGACGCATCGATACCGAAGTGAATGATCTCGAACTGATCAACTGGAAGCCGGTTGCGTTCGACGCGAAAATCAGCAGCAGCCCCGGCGATTACCGGCGCCGCATCAGCCAGCGCGCGGTGCAGAGCATTTCGGCGCTCGGCGGTGCCGGCGCGGCCGCCGCGATCCAGCGCGGCTTTCTCGGCTTTTTCAAGGAATTCGGCTACAGCCGGATCGGACTCAGTTGCCGCCTGCAGGATGGCGTCTGTCACATGGGCGGCATCGCGCCGAAGGGCGACGGTTACGTGATCGTGCAGGGCGGCGGCATTCCGGCGATTACGGTGATGGGCTA
>JBDZVW010000293.1:0-3950 GCA_040255885.1 Betaproteobacteria bacterium | reverse complement strand
AATTCATCCAGTTTCACCCGACTTCGCTCTACCACGCTCACGCCAAATCGTTTCTGATCTCCGAAGCGGTGCGCGGCGAAGGCGGCATCCTGCGTCTGCCGGACGGCACGCGCTTCATGCCGAACCACGATCCGCGCGCCGAGCTGGCGCCGCGCGATGTGGTGGCGCGCGCAATCGACTTCGAGATGAAGCGCCTCGGCCTGGACTGCGTCTATCTCGACATCACCGCCAAGCCCCCCGAATTCATCAAGGAGCATTTCCCGAACATTTACATCCACTGCATGGAAGTGGGGCTCGACATCACGCGTGCGCCGATCCCGGTGGTGCCGGCGGCGCACTACACCTGCGGCGGCATCATGACCGATGCCTGCGCCCGCACCGACATTCCGAATCTCTACGCGGTGGGCGAGACCGCGTGCACCGGGCTGCACGGCGCCAACCGGCTCGCCAGCAATTCGCTGCTCGAATGCATGGTGTTCGGCCGCGCCGCAGCCGAGGACATCCTGGCGCAACCGCAACACGCGACGCCGAAACTGCCGGCGTGGGACGAAAGCCGCGTCACCGACGCCGACGAAGAAATCGTGATCTCGCACAACTGGGACGAACTGCGGCGCTTCATGTGGGACTACGTCGGCATCGTGCGCACCAACAAGCGCCTGGAGCGCGCGCAGCATCGCATCCGCCTGCTGCTGCAGGAAATCGACGAGTACTACGCGAATTTCCGCGTCACCAACGATCTGCTGGAACTGCGCAACCTGGTGACCACCGCCGATCTCATCGTGCGCAGCGCACTCGCGCGCCACGAAAGCCGCGGCCTGCATTACTCGCGCGATTATCCGGAAACGCTGCCGGAGGCGCGCAACACGGTGCTGGTGCGGTGAAAAAGGACAATAACCGCAGAGGCGCAGAGACGCAGAGGTAACGCAGAGAAAAGCGATAACCGCAAAGGCGCGAAGGCGCAAAGGGACGCAAAGGAAAACCAGATCAGAAGTTCTTTGCGGCTTTTCTTTGCGCCTTCGCGCCTTTGCGGTGAAGATTTTTTAGTTCTTCCTGCCGCTGTGGTCAGGCTTTCTCGCCCGCCGTCTCAGCCCGCAATCCCTCCGAAATCAGCCACCGGTCGAGCAGCCCGAACACCCCCTGCACCACCAGCGCCATCACCGCAGCCGGGATCGCGCCGGCCAGCAGCATCCGGTTGTCGTTGACCGCCAGTCCCGCCGCGATGCGCTCGCCGTAGCCGCCGGCGCCGATGAACGCGGCGATGGTCGCAGTGCCGACATTGATCACCGCGGACGTCTTGATGCCGGCGAGTATCGGCCGCGCCGCCAGCGGCAACTCGATCAGCCGCAGCCGCGCCGCTGCCGGCAGCCCGAGCGCACGTGCCGACTCCTGCAGCGATGGCGCGATGTCGGTGAGCCCGGTACAGGTGTTGCGCACGATCGGCAGCAACGCATAGAGGAACAGCGCAATCACCGCCGGCACCGTGCCGATGCGGTGCGTCACCGGAATCAGGAACGCCAGCAACGCCAGCGCCGGGATGGTCTGCAGCACGCCGGCCGCCGGCAACACCCAGCGCCCGGCAACCGGGCTTTTTGCGGCCCATACGCCGAGCGGCATGCCGATCGCGATGCTCAGTGCCAGCGACACGAACACCAGCATCAAGTGCTGTAACGTCAGTTGCCAGAAATTGCCGCCGAACAGCAGCGTGAGGAACGGCGTGCGCCGGGGCACCGGCGCTGCCTTATGGTGTTCGCGTGCATGCACGAATGACGCAGCGATCTTTTCAAATGACTGGCCATGCAGTTCCGCGGCAGCGTTCATCTCGATCATTCGCTGCGCATCGATACTGCCGGCCAGCTTCTGCAGCGCCGCCCATGTTTTCGGAAAGCGCCGTGGCACGTTCAAACGGTAGAGCAGCACCGCATCGTACGATGGAAAGAAATGCCGGTCGTCGGCCAGCACCCGCAGACGATATTTCTCGATTTGCGGATCGGTCGAGTAGCTGTCGATCACGTCGACGTCTTCCGCCGCCACCGCCGCGTATGCCAATCCGTGGTCCAGTCCCGCCGGCGTAAACGGCAGATGGTACGCGGCTTTCAGTGCCGGCCAGCCGTCGCGGCGGTTCATGAATTCCTGCGACAACCCGAATTTCAAATCAGGATGCGCGGCCAGATCCGAAATTGAACGAATGCCCAGCGCCGCGGCCTTTTGGGCGGACATCGCCAATGCGTAGTTGTCGCTGAAACCGAACGGAACCGCAACGCCCAGTCCCAGCGGCGCCAGCGCCCGGTTGAGGTCACGAACAGTGGGCTGCGCCTTGCCCTTCAGCAACTCCAGCGCAACGGTCCCGGTGTATTCGGGATACAGATCGATAGCACCGTTGCGCAGCGCCGCGAAAACGATGCCGGTATTGCCGAGTCCCGGCCGGTACACCACTTTCGCCTCGCCGGCATCGCGCGCGACCTGCATAATGATTGCGCCCAGCACGTACGATTCGGTGAAACGTTTGGAACCGATCGTCAGCGTGTCTTGTGCAAAACACAGCGCCGGCAGTACGGCAACCAGTATCGCAAGCGCGCGGATCAATGCGCCGTCTCCGGCGGCAGACCGCGTTGCGCGCGCACGAATTCTGTTACGTACGGGTCCACCGGACGTTCGAGAAAATCGGCAACGCTGCCCTGCTGCACTACTTTTCCGCCGCGCAACAGCACCAGCGTATCACTGAAATATGCGGCTTCTCCGACATCGTGCGTAACCAGCACAACGGTCTTGCCGAGTGTCGCGAAGATCGTTTTCAATTCCTGCTGCAGGCCGAAACGCGTGACCGGATCGAGCGCACCGAGCGGCTCGTCGAGCAGCAGCACATCGGGATCCAGCATCAGCGCACGCATCAGCCCCACGCGCTGGCGCTGACCGCCGGACAGCTGCCGCGGATAGTGGCGCAACGTTTCCGGCGACAGATGAACCAGCTCCGCCAGCGTCGCGATTCTACTGCTGACCCACTCCGGATCGCGGCGCAGATGACGTGCCAGCAGTATGATGTTCGCCTCCGCAGTCAGATGCGGAAACAGTCCGCCATCCTGGATCACGTAGCCGACGCGATGGCGTATCTCATCGCGATTGGAACGGTCGAGCGCCACGCCATCGAACAGCGCCGTTCCGCTATCGGGAACGATCAATCCCAGAAGCAAACGCAACAGTGTCGATTTGCCGCTGCCGCTCTCCCCGATCAACGCGGTGGTTTGCCGGGCCGGAAAATGCAATGTGAGTGGCGCCAGTGCAACATGATTGCCGTAGGTTTTCGAAACGTTTTCGAGGGCGATCATCGGAAAAAAGCATGTGGACCGGGAATGGCGTATCGCGCGATTATCAGATGAGGCAGCGTGGCGCCGCAACTTTCGCATTACCGGTCGCGGATCCAAGCGTGGCGATCGATGGACACATGGGCTTTTCCCGCCTTATTGAGGCGGAGTGCCCGCGCAGGCGGGCGGGGCGGTGGGCGGCGTCGAAAAAAACAACCACCCCTCCCGCTTCGCTCCTTCCCCTCCTTAAAAACAGGAGGGGAAAATCGATGTGCGTACTTTGATTCCGCTCCGACTTGCCGCGGCCTCTGAACTACCTCGCGATGCCATGGCCTGCGGGTCGGCCGCTTTGCGCATCTCCGCGATCGCACCCCGCCTTCGGCGTGGCCCCTGCTCTGCGCTCCGATGCGCTACGCCACTGCCTTCCTTTTCTGGAGGTGTTTGAGGCAGCGATCGATCCATTGTTCGGTGAGTTTTTCCTGCACGGCGTTCTGACGCAGACGCTGGTTGAGCGCTTCGAAGTCCACCCGGTCCAGCGGCTGATCCTGATTGAAGCAGGAGAACACGTAACTGGTCTCGCCGGTTTGCGGATCGATCTGCGGCTGCAGGCACTGGGCGCAGATCTCCTTCATCATGCACTGCATCGGCGAG
>JBDZVW010000292.1:0-3970 GCA_040255885.1 Betaproteobacteria bacterium | reverse complement strand
ATCAACGACCGCATCAGGGGCGTCATCGACAACAGTCCGGCGAAGGACGTGGAGAGAAATCTGCGCGCGATGCTGGCGAGCCTGTTCTCGCATCTCGATCTGGTGACGCGCGAGGAATTCGACGTGCAGCGCGAAGTGCTGACCCGCGCCCGCGAAAAGCTGGCGGCGCTCGACGCCAGGATAAACGCGCTGGAACAGGCGCGACACGGCGACGACGCCGCATAACAATCTCGACAACGCAGCCGCCCGTCCCGGCGGCTTTTTTTTCATATTGTGTATGTCACTGGCCGTGCTGTACAGCCGCGCCCTGGCGGGCGTCGACGCGCCACTGGTGACCGTCGAAGCGCATCTCGCGAACGGTCTGCCGATGTTTGCGATCGTCGGCCTTCCGGAGGCCGAAGTGAAGGAAGCGAAAGACCGCGTGCGCGCGGCGCTGCAGACCGCGCGCTTCGACTTTCCGGCGCGGCGCATTACCGTCAATCTGGCGCCGGCCGATCTGCCGAAGGAGAGCGGCCGCTTCGATCTGCCGATTGCGCTGGCGGTCCTCGCCGCCTCGGGCCAGCTTCCCAAGAACGGCCTCGAGCGTTACGAATTTGCCGGCGAACTGGCACTGACTGGCGCGCTGCGGCCGATTCGCGGCACGCTGGCAATGGCGCTCGCCGCGCGCGCTGCGGCGCGGGCATTGGTCGTGCCGTGCGCGAATGCCGCCGAAGGCGCGCTGGTCACCGGCGTCGCGGTCTACGCGGCGGCATCGCTGCTCGACGTCTGCGCCCATTTCGGCGGCCGCACGCCGCTCGAGCTCTTCACCGGCAGCCCCGAGGCCGCGGCCGAACATTACCCCGACATGCGCGACGTCAAGGGTCAGGCGCGCGCGAAACGGGTGCTCGAAATCGCGGCCGCCGGCGGCCACAGCATGATCATGGTGGGACCGCCCGGCAGCGGCAAGAGCATGCTGGCGGCGCGGCTGCCGGGCATCCTGCCGCCGATGTCGGACGAGGAGGCGCTCGAAACGGCTGCCGTGCATTCGCTCGGCCATCACGGCTTCGATCCCGCGCACTGGAAGAAACGTCCGTTCCGCGCGCCGCACCATACCGCATCGGCGGTGGCGCTGGTCGGCGGCGGCAGCAATCCGCGGCCGGGCGAGATTTCGCTGGCGCAGCACGGCGTGCTGTTTCTCGACGAGCTGCCGGAGTTCGAGCGCCGCGTGCTGGAAGTGCTGCGCGAGCCGCTGGAAGCCGGACGCATCAGTGTCGCACGCGCCGCGCGCCACGCGGAATTCCCGGCGCAGGTGCAACTGGTGGCGGCGATGAATCCCTGTCCCTGCGGTCATCTCGGCGATGTTGCCGGCAAATGCCGCTGCACGCCGGACCAGGTTGCGCGCTATCGCGGCCGTATTTCGGGGCCGCTGCTCGACCGCATCGATTTGCAGATCGAGGTGCCGGCAGTCGCGCACGATGAACTGGCGCGCGCCGCCGGCGGCGAGCCCAGCGCCGCGATCCGTGCCCGTGTGATCGCGGCGCATGAACGTCAGCGCGCACGCCAGGGGGTTGCCAATGCGCGGCTCGGCGCGGGTGACGTCGAGCACTTCTGCGCGCCCGGCACGCGCGCTGCGGCGTTGCTGCAGCGGGCGGTCGTACAGCTTGGATTGTCGGCACGCGCCTATCATCGCGTGCTGAAAGTCGCGCGCACCATCGCCGATCTTGGCGATGCGGACGCCATCACCGAAACGCATGTTGCGGAGGCGGTGCAGTACCGGCGTTTCGATCGCGCGTGATACGCGCCGGTGGCAGCGTGCCGCCGGTTGTGGGCGGGGCTAACGGCATTCGTAAATGCAACTGATTCGCAGGGGCGCTTGCGTTACGCGGCTGCTTGCGCATTGCAGGTAGAATGGCTCACTGTCGCGTTTCGGACGACGAGGGAGATCGCGTGCAGGAGCTCGAAAACTGGGCCGAAGAAAAGCGTTCCGCGTATCTGTACGCAACGCTGTCCGAGGTCGAGTCGGACACGCCGCGCGGCGCGCTGTTTGCCGAGCTGCGGCGCGAAGCGGAACAGCAGGCGGCGATCTGGGCGGATCAGGTGCGCAGCGGCGGCGGTCGCGTGCCGGCGCGCCATCTGCCCGACATGCGCGCCCGCGTTGTCGCCTGGCTGGTGCGCCGCTGGGGCGCGCGCGCGCTGCGCGCGGTGCTGTCGGCGATGAAGGTGCGCGGCATGTCGCTTTATACGAAACGCGATGCCGGCCATCCGATGCCGCAGTCGCTCGACGATCTCGGGCGCCGGCACCGCGGCGTGGACAGCGGCGGCAATCTGCGCGCCGCGGTGTTCGGCATCAATGACGGGCTGATTTCGAACACCAGCCTGCTGATGGGCGTCGCCGGTGCCGTCAGCGACAGCGGCATCATCGTGCTGACCGGTGTCGCGGGGTTGATCGCGGGGGCATTCTCGATGGCGGCGGGCGAGTACGTGTCGGTACGCTCGCAGCGTGAAGTCTACGAGTACCAGATCGGACTCGAGCGCAAGGAGCTCGACCAGTATCCGGACGAGGAAGCTGAAGAACTGGCGTTGATCTACGCGGCGCGCGGCGTGCCGCGCGATGAGGCGCGCAATCTGGCACGGCGCCTGATTGCCGATCCGACGCGCGCGCTCGATACACTGGCGCGTGAGGAGCTGGGCCTCAATCCGGACGCGCTGGGCTCGCCGCGTGGCGCGGCACTGTTTTCGTTTTTTTCGTTTGCGCTTGGCGGATTGATTCCGCTGATTCCGTTTCTGATCGCCGGCGGAACCGTGGCGCTGATCGGCGCCGCGGTGGTTGCGGCACTGGCGCTGTTCGGCGTGGGCGCCGCGCTGTCATTGTTCACCGGCCGGAATGCGTGGCTCAGCGGCCTGCGCATGCTGGTGATCGGCGCCATTGCCGGCGCCGTGACCTACGTGATCGGAACTGCATTCGGCGCCGGCCTGCGCTAAAAACCGTTACGCTGGTGCGGCATTAACCGGCTCAAAGCTCGCGCGTTCACGGCGCAGCGGTGGCGCCGTGTTAAAATTTCATGCTTTCACCGTCTCCTGCCGATTTTTCCCGTGATGACCGAAACCCGCGCCCGCCTGCTGGAATCCCTGCTGAAGCAACGCATCCTGATACTCGATGGTGCGATGGGCACCATGATCCAGAGCTACAAGCTCGGCGAGGCCGACTATCGCGGCGAGCGCTTGCGCGATTCCGCGCATGACCTGAAGGGCGACAACGATCTGCTGACGCTGACCCGGCCCGACATCATCCGCGACATCCACGCCGATTACCTGGCGGCCGGCGCCGACATCATCGAAACCAACACCTTCAACTCGACGCGCATCGCGCAGGCCGACTATCACCTGGAGGAGCTGGTTCCGGAGCTCAATTTCGCCGCGGCGCAGCTGGCGCGCAAGGTCGCCGACGAATTCGAACAGCGCGAGCCGCAGCGGCCGCGCTTCGTCGCCGGTGCGCTGGGGCCGACCAATCGCACCGCGTCGATCTCACCCGATGTCAACGACCCGGGGTTTCGCAACGTCAGCTTCGACGAGCTCACCGCCGCCTACGGCGAAGCGGCGCAGGCGCTGGTCGAGGGCGGCGCCGACATCCTGTTGATCGAAACCATTTTCGACACGCTGAACGCGAAAGCCGCGATCTTCGCGATCGACGAATATTTCGAGCGCAGCGGCAAACGGCTGCCGGTGATCATCTCCGGCACCATCACCGATGCGTCGGGCCGCACGCTGTCGGGGCAGACGGTGGAGGCGTTCTGGAATTCGGTGCGCCATGCGCGGCCGCTGGCGATCGGACTCAACTGCGCGCTCGGCGCGGCGCTGATGCGGCCGTACATCGAGGAACTGTCGAAGGTCGCCGACACTTATGTCAGCGCCTATCCGAACGCCGGCCTGCCCAACCCGCTGGCCGAGACCGGCTACGACGAGACGCCGTCGTACACCGCCGGGCTGATCA
>JBDZVW010000291.1:0-3973 GCA_040255885.1 Betaproteobacteria bacterium | reverse complement strand
CCATGCCGTTGGTGCCCTGATATTTTTCGGACCAGATCGCGCCCCGCATCAGGCCCGTTCTTGACGCCGCATGGGTGAAGCTGGGATCGCTCAGAAAGCTCAGCAGCACGCCGTCGCAGTCGGTCAGCAGCACCGCGTAGTTCGACCCCGCGAGCTGCTGGTAGAGGTTCGTCATTTCAACTTCGGCAACCGACAGCAGGTTGTGGAGTTTTTCCTGACGCTGCGCGAGATCGTCGTGGTTCGCGACCATCGGCTCGGGATTCGCGTCGGGATTGATCCCGTGGTCGTTGACGCAGCGCAACCAGGAGCGCATTACATGTGCACTGCGTTCCGGGTGCTGAAGGGCCGTTCTGCCCTCGATGACCGAATGGACATACCTGGCATGTTCGGCGACCGCATTGGACATGGTGTTTTCCTCCGTCAGAACTGCGTGCGGACCGGCGTTTGGCGGACCGGCGGCTTGGCGATCGTAAATCAGGCAATCTTCCTAATGATAATATACCTTCGTGAGTTTGTTTCCACCTCGAGTTGAAGGAGGACAGTCATGCGCTATCTCGGATTCATGCTGATCACCCTCGGCCTGCTGCTGCCGGCATGGGCGCGCGCCAACGATTATCCTACCCAGGCAAGGGTCATGTACGTGCTGGAATGCATGCAGGAAAACGGCAACCAGTTTGCGCTGGTCTACAAATGCTCGTGCGCGCTGGACCGGATTGCGAAGAAAATGAATTACGACGATTTCGATGCCGGCCTCACGATATCGCACTACCGTCACATGCCCGGTGACCGCGGCGGGGAAACGCGTGATCCGAAGAACGTCAACGTCTGGTACAAGAAGTTTACCCAGGCGCAGAACGACGCCTGGCAGGCGTGCGGCATTCCAAAAAAATGACGCACCGCGGCGTTACTTTGCTGCGGCATCGGGATCGTTGCGGATCGCGGCAGCATTCCCGGATGCCGCGCTGCTGGCGCTGCCGTCCGCTGCAATCACCAGTTCGTCGTTGAACTGCTTGCCCTTGGTGTCGAACACCTCCGCCTTCAGCGCGCCATTCGCGTGCGGCGTGAAATAGAAACGGAAGTTCGGATTTTCGCTGATCGAGAAGTTGACGTCGGCAGTCAGGATCGGCTTGCCGGAATAGGTGACCGCGATCTTGTGCACGTAATACGGCGGAATCGCGTAATGCGTGAGCTGGTTCACCGCGAGCCCCGAATCGTTCGGATGGCTGACCATCAGCAGCACCTGGTTCGGCTGATTGAACGTCGCGCGCGGCTCGAGCAGCCTGAATTTCATCTTGCCGAGATGGCTCAGCGCGACCGCGCGTGCGGTGCCGGCCGGCGCCGAGCAGCCGCCGGATGCCTTCACGTAGCGTTTCGCGACATACAGCGAACCGTCGGAGAGTTCGGCGATCGCGTGGATGTTGGTATAGGCGTCGATCCGCACCCGGGTGTCGATGTCGGCGCGGCCGCTGGCCGGCGTGAAATGAAAAATGCCGGCCACCGGTGATGGATTGCGGTCGATGATCAGCCAGATCGTCTTGATGTAGTGATCGGGCTTCTGCGCAATGCCGACATGGATCGCCAGCGGCACCAGCGCCGCGTCCTGCGCCCGCTGCGGCGCGTCGAGCGCGATGATGTGCTCCGGCGCGGCCTGCATCTCGCGGTCGCTGAACAGGTTGTGCCGGATGCGGGCCCACAATGCCGCATCGGTCAGCTGGTCCGTCGCGGCGCTTGCGACATTGGCCGCGGCCAGCATGATCCCAACCATCGTTGCCAGCAGGCAGTAGCGAAATCCGGTTTTCATCGGCTTACTCCCATTCCAGTTCGGAATAGGCGGTGATCACGTTGCGCGCATTGAAGTCGTCGAACAGTGCCCATTTGCGACGCTGATCCTGTCCCACTTCATGGGCCGCCTGCCTTAGCGTAACACCGTTGCGAATCGCCCGCCGCGTTTGATCGCGGATCGCCGTCAGATAGGCGGCTTCCCGCGCCAAGGCGTCGCGCCACGGCACGTCGAGCGGGCCGTGACCGGGAACGACGTGTCGCGGATGAAGCTTCTGCAATTCAGCTATGACAGCGAGCCAGCCGGACAGATTCCCGTCTATCACCGGGATGTGGCGGATGAACAGCAGATCCGAAAGCCACAGTGTTGCGGTTTTGCCGTCATACACCGTCAGGTCGTTGTCGGTGTGGGCGGGGGGCCAGGCGCGCAGCAGCAGCGTCCGATTGCCGAGATCGATGCTGCGTTTGCCGTCGACGGTCAGCGTCGGCGGCACCACGGCGGTGCCGGCCGCTGCGGCGCCGATTTCGCGCCGCAGCGTTCGCAGATAGTAGGCGCTGCGCGCCGCCAGCGCGCGCGGCTCATTGGCGGCGGCGACGAATTGCGGGTGGTCGGGCACGAACGCGGCGTTGCCGAACACGTGATCCGGGTGCATGTGGGTATTGATCACGTAGCATACCGGCAGCTTCGTGTGTTTGCGGACCGTGGCCCGCAATGCGGCGCCGACCGCGAAACTGCCGCCGGTATCGATTACCGCGACGCAGCGGCTGCCGACGATAAAGCCAATATTCGCAATGTCGCCGCGGTTGGCGGGCGACGCCAGTGCAATGGCGCCGACGTGGACGAAAATCCCGGGCGCCACCTGCGTTACGGTCAGCGGCGCCGCAGCCGCTGCGTACGCACACAGCCACATGCTGCCCCAGATGGCGGCGGCAGCCAGGCCGCGTGTCGCGACATGGCACACTGATCCGGCAGTCATTACGTTTTTCATGAAAGCAAATATCGGGCTTCATCCGATATTTGCTAATCGTATTTGAGGTATTTGAACCGCGGATCGTCGTTCGGAGTGCCTTCGAGCGCGCCGTCTTCGTGTCCCGGCTGCCACTGGATCACGCTTTCGATCTTGCGTGCCAGATCGAAATCCTTGTCGGTCACGCCGTGCGCGGCGTGGTTGACCAGCTTGACGACGACGAACGCGTACGAAACCGTCAGGTCGGGGTGATGCCACGCCGCTTCGGCCAGGTGGCCGACGGTGTTGACCACCATCAGCGTGCCTTTCCAGCCATGCGTACGATACTTGCGGCGGATCCGGCCGTCCTCGTAGTACCAGTGCGGCAATTCCCGCGCCAGCCGCTCGCGGATCTCGTCCTCGGAATAGACCTTCGGCGCCTGTTCGCCGGCCACGTGACTTCTCCTCAACGGATGTGATTGATTGGAATACTGCGGTGCGTGATCGCGGCTTCGAATACTGCCACGACGCAATATCCGTTCCACTCGCGCGTCGCTGTGCTGTGACGCATGGATGCCGTCCATCTCATCGCCGGCATGGCCGGGAAACATTCATTTATGACACAGGATGTTCACACCGGAGACAGCGCGACGAGTCGATTATGACACACCCGTCCGGGCTTGGTAGCGAGACGCAAAGGCTATGAATTGATGATGGTTTTCGGTGTCCGGCCGCAGCATGAAAAGGCTCGGCATGGTCTGTGCTAAAGCGACCCTATCTGGGACTCGGCCCCTGTTCTGTTCCAGTACTACCGGATGTCGCCTGCAGGGCGAGCGTGCGTTTTACCGTTTCAGTTTCAGTGCTAAAGGAGAAGGAGACATGCGCAAAAAGGTCTTGAGTCGATGGTTGTTGCCAGCGCTTGTTTTGTGTCTGGCTTCCGGAGGGATGGCACTGGCCGACGATCTGGCCAAACTGGCGTCCAATCCCGATGACTGGGTGATGCAGGCCGGCAACTACGCCAACACCCGCTACAGCGAGCTGAAGCAGATCAACAAAGAAAACGTCAAGAATCTTCAGGTCGACTGGACCTTCTCGACCGGCGTGCTGCGCGGCCATGAGGGCGGCCCGCTGATCATCGGCGACACGATGTATTTCGTGACGCCGTTTCCGAACAACGTGTTCGCGATCAATCTGAAGAATCAGCAGATCCTGTGGAAGTACGAGCCGAAACAGGATTCTTCGGTGAT
>JBDZVW010000290.1:1700-3986 GCA_040255885.1 Betaproteobacteria bacterium | reverse complement strand
CAGCGCCTGCGGGCGCGCGGCGAGACCGTCAAAATATTCTAGATCGTGCAGCCGGTCCGCACGCACGCTTTGCCGCATCCCGGCAGCAGACTTCGCCGACCCGGCATTAACGAAATGCCGGACGACACATCATCCGTCCGGTCACACCAACCACACCGAGACCGCCCGTGATTCCGATTTCGATACTTGATCTTGCCCGCATTACCCAAGGCGGCAGTCCCCGCATCGCGCTCGACAACGCCCGCGACCTCGCACGTCATGCGGAAGGCTGGGGCTATCGCCGCTTCTGGATGGCCGAGCACCACAACATGGTTGGCATTGCGAGCGCCGCCACATCAGTCGCCCTGTGCCACGTTGCGGCCGGCACCGAAACCATCCGCATCGGCGCCGGCGGCGTGATGCTGCCGAACCATTCACCACTGGTCATCGCCGAGCAGTTCGGCACGCTCGCGGCATTGTTCCCGGGACGCATCGATCTCGGGCTGGGGCGCGCACCCGGCACCGACCAGCTCACGCTGCGGGCGCTGCGCCGCGATCCGATGAGTGCCGACTCCTTTCCGCAGGACGTGCTGGAACTGCAGGCGTTTCTTGCGCCGGCGGTCGACGGCCAGCGCATCCGCGCCGTGCCCGGTGCCGGCAGCGAGGTGCCGCTGTGGATACTGGGCTCCAGCACGTTCGGCGCGCAACTGGCGGCGGCGCTGGGACTGCCGTACGCGTTCGCGTCGCATTTCGCACCCGACGCGCTGTACGCGGCACTGGAAATTTACCGCGAACGCTTCAAGCCGTCGCAGCAGCTGAACGCACCGCACGCGATGGTTGGTGTGAACATCATCGCCGCCGATACCGACGAGGAAGCGAGGCGCCTCGCCACCACCCAGCAGATGTCATTTGCCGACAAGTTCCGCGGCAGCCGCGGCGTCAGCAAGCCGCCGATCGACGACATCGAAAGCTACTGGTCGCCGTTCGAAAAAGCGCAGGCGGCGCAGATGCTCGCGTACTCGGTGATCGGTGCGCCGGACACCGTGCGCAGCGGCATGCAATCCATCGTCGAGCGCACGCAGGCTGACGAGCTGATCATCGTATCGGACGTTTTCGACCATTCCGCGCGATTGCATTCGTACGAGATCATCGCCGACGCCGCCCGCGATTGAAAAGATCCAGGCACGTCCGGTCGGGGAGCGGGCGGCCGGTTCGCTCAGTGGCGCGGCGCGATCGGCGCCGCCACCGGTGGTTTTTTCATCCCGCCCTTCTGCGCCAGCGCTTCCAGTATCCGCCTGACCGGCGCCGGCACCGCGGCCGCCGCCGCGTCGGCCAGCGGCAGCCATACCAACCCCGGCCGCGGAGCGTGCAAGTCGTTCGTAACCCGGCACGGCACGACCGTGATCTTGAGCTTGAAATGCGTGAATCCGTGCGCCACCGGCGGCAGCGCCGGCAACGATACCACGTCGGCGCCGAAGCGTTCGCGGCACGCATTACGCACGTCGGCACCGGCGCGGGAAGCCACTTCGGGCAGGCACCACAAGCCGCCCCATACGCCGCTCGCCGGACGCCGCTGCAGCAGCACGTCCTCACCACGCAGCAACGCCAGCATCACGGTCTGGCGCTGCGGCAGGCTTCGCGCCGGACGCGGCGCCGGCAGACGGTCGGTCATCTCGTGGCGCAGCGCCGCGCAGTCGCCCCGCACCGGACATTCCGCGCAACGCGGCCGGGTGCGCGTGCAGACCGTCGCCCCCAGATCCATCAGGCCCTGCGTGTAGGCCTCGATGCCACGGCGCGGCAACAGGCTTTCCGCGATCTGCCACAAACGCTCGGTAACGATGCGGTCGCCGGGCCAGCCGACGATGCCGAACAGGCGCGCCAACACGCGCTTGACGTTGCCGTCTAGAATCGCGTGCCGCTGTCCAAACGCGAATACGCTGATCGCCGCCGCCGTGGAACGGCCGACGCCGGGCAGTGCCGCGATGTCGTCGAACGCGCGCGGGAAGCGCCCGCGGTGGCGGCTGGCGATTTCGCGCGCGGCGCGATGCAGATTGCGCGCGCGTGAATAATAGCCGAGCCCACTCCACAGCTTCAGCACCGTATCGAGTCGGGCCCGCGCCAGACGCGTCTTGTTCGGAAAACGCGCGATGAAACGCTGGTAATACGGGATTACCGTCGCCACCTGCGTCTGCTGCAGCATGATTTCGGACACCCACACCGCGTACGGATCGCGTTTGCGCTGCCACGGCAGATCATGGCGGCCGTGGCGTTTCTGCCAGCGGATGATCTTGGCGGCGAGCGTGGCTT
>JBDZVW010000290.1:0-1600 GCA_040255885.1 Betaproteobacteria bacterium | reverse complement strand
CGCCCCCCTTTGAAAAAGGGGGGTTGGGGGGATTTTGACGGGCGTGCACGCTTCGGCGTCACGGCCATCACGGCTTTTTGCGAGGCTTGCGGCCGGCGCCGTTGGCCGTCTTTCACCGTCCGAACAATCCCTTGAGCTTGTCCCCGAGGTTGCCGCCACCCGCTCCGGATTTCGAGCCGCCGAGCCGCTCTTCGAGCTTTTTCTTCAGCTTCTCTTTTGCCTTCTGCTCGACCGCGCCCTTGGCCAGTGCGCCGAAGTCGATCCCGTACTGCGGCGACGCCAGCGCGCCGGTAACGCGCACCGGGATGGTGATGCCGCGCAGATCGGCCAGTTCCTTGCCGCCTTGGCCGGCAGTGGTGGCGACGATGCTGGCTTTCGCCAGATAATTGATCGTATTACTGACGAGATTGACGTCGCCGTTGCCGCCGACGCGGATCAGCGGCGATTTAAGGTCGAGATCCTGGTTGTGCGCGACACCGTTCGTGATCTTGAAACTGGCCTTGAGCTCCGAAAAATCGGTCTTTTGCGTGTCGTTGTTCTGCTCCACCTGCTCGCCCTTGAGCGACGCCAGCTTCGCCTTCGCGTTGCGAATCACATCGGCCAGGTTGATGCCCTTAATCGCCCCGTTCGTCAGATGCACGGCCGCGCTGCCGTTGAGCGCCTTTTTCAGCGCGCTCACCGTTGCGCCATGACTGGCGACGTCGAGCGTGACAGTGCCGCGCCCTTCCAGCCGGTCATGGCCGGTGAGATCCTTCAGCAGCGGCCCGATGCTGATCCCGCTCAGGTTCTGCTTCACCGTCATCGCCGGCGTCGATTGCGCATTCAGTGACAGTGCGCCGTTCATCTTGCCCTGATAAAGATCCGCAGACAGCGGACTCACGTCAATTTTACCGTTCGCCGCCTTGAGCTTGAGCTTCACCTGCGACGCCTTGACGTTGCTCGCGGTCAGCGAGCCGATCGCAATCGAGCCGTTGGCATTGAGCGTTTTCAGCGCCGAGAAGTCGAACGGTTTCTCGGCAGCCGCGCCGCCTGTGGCCGCCGGTTTGCCGCCACTCTTGGCCGCGCCGCCACCGCCTGCCGGCTTGGCAGCGGCGGCCATGTAGCGGTCGAGGTCGATCTTGTCTATCGTCAGATCGAAGGTGTACGACGGCGGCGAAAACTTCGCGAGTCCGGCGCTGCCCTTGACGTTGCTCTGATCGATCTTGCCGGCAAAGTCGATCGCCGCGTTCTTCTTCGCCAGATCGGCCGACGCGGCACCCTGAAGACTGACCGCGACCGGACTTTTGGGCATCGAGGAATCGCTGACGTTGACGGCCGCGACGAACTTCGGCAGCTTGATCGTCTGCGCTTCGAGGTTGCCGGAAAGCGGACTCGTCAGAGTACCCTTGACGGTCCGGGTGCCGCCGTCCATCGCGATGTTCATCGCGACCTTGTCGGCCTTGAACGCGCTGCCGTTGCCGGAAAGCGCCGGCACGTCGAGCTTGACCGCGGTTTTTTCACTGCCGTTGGCGAGCGTTGCATCAAGCGTGATGTTGCCGCCGCTCACCTGCTTCGACGTCAGCGTCAGCTGCGGTATCTTGAATTTCGCGCTGACCTCACC
>JBDZVW010000289.1:0-3987 GCA_040255885.1 Betaproteobacteria bacterium | reverse complement strand
CCGCCTTGCCGGCCAGTCCCACCGTGTAGATCGGCGGGTGCTGCAGCAGCCAGAACTCGTCCGGTGTTTGCGGCGTGCGCTTCAGCGTGAATTCGCGCATCGCATCCCATGTCGGCTGGTAGTCGACAGTGCCTGGCGAGCGGATCACCGGCGCCGGATGGATTTGCGGGCGATCATTGGGCATACGTTTGATTATGCGCGTCGCCCGTCACACCCTCAACCGTGGGGCCGGTACGGGTATCGCGCGCTCGACGCCGCACGCGGCGCGTTTTATAGTGGCGCGCATATGACGCGACGCGAGGAGTTCCGTGGCCGCAGTGGTCTTCGAAGCGATACCGAAGTCGGGATGTTTTCCGGATTGTTTCGGCGTCGCGGCCGGACGCGAATCGTACACCAGAGGATATAAAAGCGCATGTCACAATCGGCAAACCGGCCTGTTGATATAGAAGGGCTCGTCAGCCTGCCGAGCCCTTATCCGGTGGACGAGACGCTGGATCGGCTGGAGGCGGTGCTGCGGGCGAATGGTGCGACGATATTCGCGCGCATCGATCATCGCGCCGGCGCCGAGCGTGTCGGCCTCGCGATGCGTCCGGCGCAGGTTCTGATTTTCGGCAACCCGAAGGTCGGGACACCGGTCATGAATGCCGCGCCCACCATCGCGATCGATCTGCCGTTCAAGGCACTGGCGTGGGAGGATGCCGACGGCGCGGTGTGGTTGAGTTGCAACAGTGCCGCATACCTGGCGCGGCGTCACCGGGTTCCTGCTGACGTGATCCGGCCGCTCGCCGCGATCGAAGCGCTGATCGCGTCGGCCTTGAATTAGAGATCGGCCGGAGCGGAATGGTGAACTTGCCGTGGACAGCGTGGCTGCCGACATTCGCGCTGCCGCGTGGCGCGGCGCGCGAAACGCCGCAAGACGCGGCCGAAGACGAACCGCCGCATGAAAGCGGCGGTTTTCGCGAACCGGACCTGGTGGAGCTGGACAAGTTCGACGCCACGATCAAGCTCGATATCCGCTACGCGACTTCCGACAATTTCGTCGGCCGCCCGGTCTATCCGCAGGCGCGTGCCTTTCTGCAGCGGCCGGCGGCGGAGGCGCTGCGGCGGGCAAACGCCGGATTGCGGCGGCTCGGTTACGGCATCGTGGTGTTCGACGGCTACCGGCCGTGGTCGGTGACGAAATTGTTCTGGGACGTGACGCCGCCCGACAAACATCAGTTTGTCGCGGATCCGCGCGAGGGCTCGCGCCATAATCGCGGCTGCGCGGCCGATGTGTCGCTGTATCAGCTCGCTACCGGCCGCAACGTGCCGATGCCGAGTGAATACGACGAGATGACCGAGCGCGCCTATCCCGATTACCGCGGCGGCACGGACGACGAGCGCCGGACGCGCGACCTGTTGCGGCGGGGCATGGAAGCGGAAGGATTTTCAGTCTATCGCACCGAATGGTGGCATTTCGATTACCGGGGCTGGACGCAATATGCGATTCTCGATGTTTCGTTCGCCACGATTTTGCAGCGGCAGTTGCATGGCGGCGAAAGAAGCTGAATGAATGCGCAAGTCGCCAGCCGTGCCGTGCCCGGGTCGCTGCTGCGGCTGGCTCGTGCCGCGCTGCAAGGGGGCGGTGCATCTGATCCTGTTTGTTGCCTGCGGCGTGCTGATCTTTGAACACTGGACCGGACCGCCGGATTTTACCGCTGCTGGCGCTATGCCTGATGTTGCTGCCGGCATTTCCGGCCGTCGCGGCCGATCATGCCGTCGATCAGTGGATTGCGGCATTCTCGCATCGGATACATGGGCACGAAGAGCGCGCACTGCGGCGCGCTGTGGTCGGCGACATCGACGGCGACGGCCGGCCCGACGTCGCGGTATTGTTTGCCGTTGACGGCGTACGGGTGCCCGATGATCAATTGCAGTTCATTGCGGTATTTCACCGCGGCCGCCGCAATCGGCTCACTTATGTCGCGCATCATCTGGTCGGCGGGCGCGGCATCCGCGAAGTCAATCGCGTGGTGGTGCTCGAGCGGCGGGTGGTGCTGGAGACACTTGCCTACCGCCCCGGCGACGGCCTGTGCTGTCCCAGCAAACCGGAGCGGCTGCGTTACCGGCTCGGGCATCACAAGCTTGTTTTGATGACTGCCACGACGCATCCGCGGCATCAGGCGACGCGCCGCGACGCAACGCGCTGAACGGTTGACTACAGCACCATCGTGACCATCGGGTGACCCGACAGCTCGCGATAGAGCCGGTCGAGCTGCTCACGCGAAGTGGCGCGGATGGTGCAGGTGACGCTCAGGTACTTGCCGGTCCGGCTGGCGCGCAACTCCATTGCGGCGCCGTCGAAATCGGGCGCGTGACGCAGCACGATCTCAAGCACGGTTTGCGCGAATTCGTCCCGTGCGTGCCCCATGATCTTGATCGGGAACTCGCACGGGTATTCGATCAGCGAATCCTGCGACGGCAAAGGCATTCAGTGGTCTCGCTGTGAAGCCGGTGTGACGGTCTGCCGCGCCGGCCGTGAAGCGGCTTTCACGCCGCGTGGCGCATCACGGTCCGCTTGTAATCCTGGTAGAACTGATACATGCGCCGGAACAGCTCGCCCGGGCGGCCGCTGCCGACCGGCTTGCCGTCAAGTTCGACGGCCGCCAGTACTTCCTTGGTCGAAGACGTCAGCCAGATCTCGTCGGCGCTGCGTACTTCGTCCTCCGCGATGTCGCGCACGTCGCATGCGATGCCATTGGCGCGCGCCAGTTCGAGCACCACGTCGTAAGTGATGCCGGGCAGTATCAGGCGGCCCTTTGGCGGTGCCAGCAGCACGCCGTTGCGCACCGCGAAGACGTTGCTCGCGGAAGCCTCGGTCAGCTTGCCGTCACGGAACATGATGACCTCGGTGGCGCCGGCATCGACCGCAAGCTGGCGCATCAGGCAGTTGGCAAGCAGCGAGGTCGATTTCACGTCGCAGCGCAGCCAGCGGTAATCGACCGCGCTGATGCAGCGGGCGCCGTTCGTCACCTGATCCGCGGCGGGCGTCACCAGCGGATTGCTCATCATGAACACGGTTGGCGCCACGTCCCGCGGAAATGCATGATCGCGCTTCGCCACGCCACGCGTAACCTGCAGATACACCGACTGATCGTCACCGGCGTTGCGCGTCACCATTTCGTGCACGAGGTTGGTCCACTGCGCGTCGGAAAGCGGGCTGGCAAGGCGGATCGCGTCGAGGCTGTTCGTCAGCCGCCTCAGATGCTCGGGAAGCCGGAACGGATGGCCCGAGTACACCGGGATCACTTCATATACGCCGTCGCCGAAGATGAAACCGCGATCGAGCACGGAAACGTGCGCATCGGCAAGCGGCATGAATTGTCCGTTCAGATAGACGATTTCGCTCATCTCGTTTTCCCGCTGATTATTTGAACCACAACCGGATGGCATCCCATCCGCGCTTGAAGAATCCGGCCTGGGCAACGTCGGACAGCGCCACGACCGGCAATTCGGTGACCGGCTTGCCGTCGAGGGTGATCTTCATCGTGCCCACCTGCTGTCCGGCCGCAATCGGCGCGATCAGCGGCTGCCGGCTGTCCAATGTCGCCTTGAGGTGCTTTGCCGCGCCCTTCGGGACAGTGAGATAGACGTCATGCGTGAAGCCAGCCTTGACCGAGCTTTCCCTGCCCTTGTAAACCGGCAGCGTCGCGGCCGCCTGATTCGCCTGGTAGAGCCGGGCGTCGTCGAAAAACTGGAACCCATAGTTGAGCAGTTTCTGAGAGTCGCTGACGCGCGCCGAATCCGACGGCGTACCGAGCACCACCGAGATCAGCCGTCGGTCGCCGCGCTTCGCCGAAGCGATCAGGCAGTAGCCCGCTTCCTCGGTATGGCCCGTTTTCAGGCCGTCCACCGTCGGATCAAGCCACAGCAGGCGATTGCGGTTGGGCTGGGTGATGTTGTTGTAGGTGAATTTCTTGACGGCGAAATACGGGTAGTACTCCGGAA
>JBDZVW010000288.1:0-4003 GCA_040255885.1 Betaproteobacteria bacterium | reverse complement strand
GTGCGCGTGCGTCTGAAGGGCAATCTCGATCACTGGCCGTTCCGGGATGGCGGCGGCGACTTGTTCGAGGTGACCGCGGATGTCACCGGCGGCGTGCTCGACTTCGCCAACCGCTGGCCGCAGGTCAGCGACATTTCCGGTCATCTCGTCTTTCGCAATCAGCGCATGAACGTGACGGTGCCGAGTGCAAAAGTGCTGGGCCTGCAGATCGTCGATGTCAGCGCGCAGATTCCGGACCTGATTTCCAGCGACGAAATGCTGCATGTCGACGGTCACGTGAAAGGCGCGACTGCCGGATTCCTGAAATTCATCCAGCAGAGTCCGGTACGCGACATGATCGATCGCTTTGCCGACGATGCGCACGCCGCCGGCAACGGCACGCTGGCACTGAAAATGGATCTGCCGCTGCGCCGGCTGAAGGACGTGCAGCTCGACGGCACGTATCAGTTCGTCAACAATCAGCTCACGTTCGGAACCGTCGCGCCGCCGCTGACGAAATTCAACGGCCGGCTTCAGTTCACGCGCGATCGCGTGAAAATGAGCGGCGCCACCGGCACGCTGCTCGGCGGCCCGGTGAAAATCGACGCCGCGACCCGCGCGGACGGCAGCGTGCATATCGCGCTCGGCGGGCATGCCGACATCGGCGCCGTGAAATGGGCGGCGGCACAACCGCTGCTGCAGGATCTGCACGGCGCCACCGACTGGCATGCCACCATCGGCGTGCACCAGCGGCTCGCCGACGTCGTGGTCGAAACCGATCTCGCCGGCATCGAGTCGGATCTGCCGGCGCCGCTCGCGAAGGATGCCGCCAGCGCGATTCCGCTGCGCTTCGAGCGCACGGCGGTCGCCGCGGATCAGGACCGGATCAGCGTGTCGTACGGCAACGTCGTCGCGGCACGCATCGAGCGCGCCGGCAAGACGCTGGCGATCACGCGCGGCGCCGTCAGTTTCGGCGCGCCGGCGCCGCAGCCGCGGCGCGACGGACTGTGGGTCAGCGGCACGCTGCCGGAATTCGATCTCGACCGCTGGTTCGATATCCTCGATCAGTTTCCGGGTTCGTCGGAACCCGCGATCGCCGGCATCGACGTCAGGATCGGCGCGCTCGACGCGGTTCAGCACCGTTTCACGAACCTTTCGCTCCAGGCCACGCAACAGGGCGGCGACTGGCAGGCGCAGTTGGCGGGGCCGGAGCTGGTTGGCAGCGTCAACTGGCGTTCGGCCAGCGGCGGCAAGCTCACTGCGCGGATGCAGAAACTCACGGTTCCGCCGGCCAATGCGAACCCCGCGGCCGCCGCTGCTTCAGACAATGCCAAACGCAGCAACTACCCGGCGATCGATCTGATCGCGGATGATTTCATGGTCAAGCGCAGGCACCTCGGCCGTCTGCAGCTCGAGGCGGTGCCGCAGGGCAGCGACTGGCGCATCGACAAGCTGCTGCTCGGCAATCCGGACGGCACATTGACCATCAATGGCGTGTGGCACGGCAACCCGGTGCATCCGCACACCGATGTCAACGTCAATCTGAATGTCAGCGACATCGGCAAATTTCTGACCCGGCTCGGCTATCCCGGCGGTGTCAGCCACGGCACCGCGAAACTGTCGGGGCCGCTGTCATGGAACGGTTTCGTCGAGGACCTCGACTACCCCAGCCTGTCGGGACAGCTGACGCTGCATGCCGCCAACGGCCAGTTCGTCAAAATGAAACCCGGCATCGGCAAGCTGCTCGGCATTCTCAGCCTGCAGGCGCTGCCGCGCCGCCTGAATCTCGATTTTCATGACATTTTCAGCGAAGGCCTGGCGTTCGAGACGATCGACGGCAAGATGCATATCGATCACGGCGTGCTGTCCACCGACGATTTCCGGATGGTCAGTTCGGCGGCGCAGATCGCGATGACGGGCAAGGTGAATCTTGCTGCCGAAACGCAGGATCTCAACGTCGCCGTGTATCCGAGCCTCAGCGACAGCGTGACCATTGCCGGGGTGCTGCTGGGCGGGCCGATCGCGGGCGTGGCCAGTTTTCTGTTGCAGAAGGCGCTGCGCAATCCGCTCGGCAAGCTGATAGCGTACCACTACCATATTGCCGGCACGTGGGCGCAGCCGGAGGTATCGAAAGTCGGCCGTGAATCCTACCCGCTGCAGGAACAATCGCCATAGCGCATGTTAAGATTGGCGCCATAGCGTCAATGTAGCGGCGGCGATCACTCAGCGCGCAGGCCGTGTGGAAAGAACGTCTCGAAAATGGGCACCAGGCTGCGTCCCGCTTTCGGCGCCACGCACGAAAGCGCAACACCGGATACGAATGCATCGGGCACGACGCGCATTGCGGGCGTGCAGATGGCGTCGGGCCCCAACGTCGGGGCCAATCTCAACGAGGCCGGGCGGCTGATCGCGATGGCGGCGGAGCAGGGCGCGCAACTGGTCGCGCTGCCCGAAAATTTCGCAATCATGGGCCTGCGCGACGGCGACAAGATCAACGCGTGCGAGACACCGGGCAAGGGGCCGATCCAGGCATTCCTGGCGCAGGCCGCGCGCACCCACAGGATGTGGGTGGTCGGCGGTTCGGTGCCGATGAAGGCGAAGGCGCCCGGCAAGGTGCGCAACAGTTGCCTGGTCTACGCCGACGACGGCAGCCTGGCGGGCCGCTATGACAAGATTCACCTGTTCGGCTTCGAGATGGGGGCCGAGCATTATTCGGAAGAACGCACGATCGAGCCCGGCAAGGATATCGTGGTGATCGATTCGCCGTTCGGGCGCATCGGTCTGTCGGTATGCTACGATTTACGGTTTCCGGAACTGTACCGGGCGATGCGCGATGTCGATCTGATCCTGGTGCCGTCGGCGTTCACCGAAACCACCGGCAAGGCGCACTGGGAAACACTGATCCGGGCGCGCGCGATCGAAAATCTCGCGTATGTGCTGGCGCCGGCACAGGGCGGCTATCACGTCAGCGGCCGCGAAACGCACGGCGACAGCATGATCGTCGATCCGTGGGGTGTGGTGCTGGACCGCCTGCCGCGCGGATCCGGCGTCGTCAGCGCCGGCATCAGCGCCGCCTACCTCAAACGGCTGCGGCAAAGCCTGCCGGCATTGAGCCATCGCACGATTGCGCGGGTCTAGAAACAAATTTTCACCACCGAGACGCAGAGACACGGAGCTATTGAAAATAAGATCGTTCGGCATCATCTGGTTTGATGGGCTGGCGTACGGTTCCGGTGAATTTTCTCTGCGTCTCCGTGTCTCTGTGATGAAGGCTTTTAAAGGATTGAACCATGGCTGAATTGCTTGAAACTGCCGCGCCCGTCGCCGGCACCGACGCCACGTTCGCCACCGCGCAGAGCACGCTGCTGCTGCCCTATGCGTTGAGCGCCGGCGAACTTTCGCAGGTATTCGGGGAAATCATGGCGCATCGTGTGGACTACGCGGATCTCTACTTCCAGTACAGCCGCAGCGAAAGCTGGAGCCTGGAAGAAGGCATCGTCAAGTCGGGCAGCTTCAATATCGATCAGGGCGTTGGCGTACGCGCGGTGAGCGGCGAAAAAACCGCCTTTGCGTATTCGGATGACATCAGTCTGCCGGCGTTGCACGCGGCGGCGCAGGCCACGCGCGCGATTGCGCGCGCCGGTGCAGGCGGCAGCACGCGGGTGGCGCGGCACGGGTCGGGGCACAACCTCTACCGCCCGCTGGATCCGCTGGCGAGTCTCGCCGACCAGGACAAGGTCGCGCTGCTGGAACGGCTCGAGCGCTGCGCGCGCGCGCTCGATCCACGCGTGTCGCAGGTGATGGCCTACCTCGGCGGCGAATATGAAGTGGTGCTGGTGGCACGCGCCGACGGCGTGATGGCGGCCGACGTGCGTCCGCTGGTGCGATTGTCGCTGCAGGTGATCGTCGAGGCGGACGGACGGCGCGAGCAGGGCACGGCCGGCGGCGGCGGGCGTTTCGATTATGCCTATTTCACCGACGACATCCTGAAAAGCTATGCGCGCGAGGCGGTCAACCAGGCATT
>JBDZVW010000020.1:0-16130 GCA_040255885.1 Betaproteobacteria bacterium | reverse complement strand
CCGCTCGAGATCATCGAAGTCCAGTCCGGGACTTATCTCGGAGAAGATGATATCGTGCGCTTCGAGGATTCGTACGGCCGAGGCTGATTTCCGAATCCCGGCAATCCACACATCCGGAGGAGGCGGATAATGCGCGTGCTGGTCGTCGGCGGTGCCGGCTATATCGGTTCCCACATGACGAAGCTGCTGGCGGACAACGGGCACGAGGCAGTGGTGCTCGACAATCTGTCCACCGGCTTTCGCGACGCGGTGGCGGCCGCCGAATTCGTGCACGGTGATGCCGGTGACAGCCGTCTGCTGGATGGGTTGTTTTCATGCCGGCGATTCGACGCCGTGATGCATTTCGCATCCTTCATCCAGGTTGGCGAATCGCGCGGCGACCCGGCGAAGTATTACGACAACAACGTGGCGCGGACGCTGGTGCTGCTCGATGCGATGGTGCGTCACCGGGTGCCGTGCATGATTTTCTCATCGTCCGCCGCGGTGTTCGGCGAGCCGGAATACGTGCCGATCGACGAGCGTCATCCGGCGCAGCCGATCAATCCGTACGGCACTTCGAAATGGATCGTGGAACGGGTGCTTGCCGATTACGATCAGGCATACGGCCTGCGGCACGTGTGCCTGCGCTATTTCAATGCGGCCGGGGCGGATCCGTCGGGATTGCTGGGTGAACGGCACGAGCCCGAAACCCATCTGATTCCGCTGGTGCTGCGGGCCGCGGCGGGACGTCTGCCCGCGATCCGCGTTTTCGGCACCGATTACGATACGCCGGACGGCACCTGCATCCGGGATTACGTGCACATCGTCGATTTGTGCCAGGCGCATCTGCTGGCGCTGGAGCGGCTGGCATCGGGCGCGCCCAGCGCCGCCTACAATCTTGGCAACGGCAACGGCTTTTCAGTGCGGGAAATCATTTCCGCCGCGGCGCAGGTGACGGGAGCGACGATACCGGTCGAGACGGCGCCGCGTCGCGCCGGCGATCCTGCGCGGCTGGTGGCGGACGCGTCAGCCGCCCGCCGTGAACTGGGCTGGCAGCCGGCGTATGCGGCGCTCGAAACCATCATCGCCCACGCCTGGAATTGGGAGCAGCGCGCCGGCGCCACGCCGGCCACGCAGCCGCGATCGGCCGTAATCAGAAGTTGAGCTGGACGTTCGCCGAAACCGCGTTGTAATTGTAGTCGTCACCGAAGATGTTCGAGTCGCGGACGCCGTGTTCCCATGACAGGCTCAGCTTGGTATTTCTGAGAGGCGTATAGCCGGCCGCGATGACCGTTCCGTGAAACGTGTCCTTGCGCTGCGGACCGGCCTGCAGCGCGAAGCCGGGATCTCCCAGATAGTCGCGATCATCGTGCAGCCATTTCGCCTGGAACACCAGCTTTGTCGTCGGCGACCAGCTCGGGCCGAAGCTGATGCCTTTCGACAGCACGTAGTTCGATGCCACATCCTCGTAACGCTGGATTTCCCGCCACGCGGTCACGTTGAGCAGCGTCTTGGCGCCGACCGCCCAGTCATAGGCCAGCCGCCCGGTCGCGCCGCTGAAATTGCGTTGCGACAGCTCATCATGATGCAGCGTGGTATAGCCGAGCTGTCCCTGGATGTGCGATTTCCCGGTGATCTGCCAGCTGGCCACCGCACTGACGTCGATTTGGCGGTAGTCGTTGTCCACCGTGTTGCTGTTCACGATCTGCTGATTCGGAAAATTCGATCGCGTCACCTTGACCTGGGCGCCGATGGTGTTCGGACTGCCGGAGAAGTTCGTTATCGGGCTGACATAGTCGACGCCGAACGTTCCCGCCGTGACGTTGCTGTCGAGACTGCTGCGTGAGCTGTCGTTGTGGCGGTTGTGCGATCCGTCCAGTTCGCCCCGCAAGCGCCAGCGCGGCGTGAGCGCGTAGCGGGCGCCGGCAAATGCATGGTCGACGGTGATCAGATCCCGGACCGGTGCCTGCAGGTCGGCGAGGTTGGCCAGGTACTGGCTGCGGCCGTAGCCGATGTCGCCGCTCCACTGGCTGCCGAGCGACCATTGCCATGCGCCTTGCGCGCGATAGCCGGTGTAATTCAGAAAACTGAAGTTGTTGAAATGATTGTTGTTGACACTGGCATCGAATACCAGTTGCTGCTGGCTGATCGGTATTGCCGCGTGCATGCCTGCTTCGAGCCGCGTGACGGTATCGGACTTGTCCGAAGTGCCGAGTGTCGCCTGGGTGTTATCACTGTCCGACAGGCGGAACAGATTGCTGTCGTGACGCACACCGATGCCGGCCCACGCGTGCACGTTTTTGCCGCTCGAAGGTTGCGTCGGCCATGCCGGGAAATGACCTTCTCCCGGCCACAGAATATTGTCGGGAAGCGTGAGTTGATCGGGATAGTTCATCCCCGACCAGTCGGCCGCGACACACGCGGCGGGCGCTCCGAGCACGGCTGCAACTACGACTATTGCGTAACGAGGCATGAGTGTTCCCCCTGCCGGTTATTGTTAATCAAACGTTACAGTGTTATGCGAAAGCCATGCCATGAATGGCGCGATTATGCGCGCCCGCGCGGTCGATCTCAATCCATCGCGCGCCCAGAATTGACAGCCTGAAGCGGGGAACCGTTCATTGAAAGCGAAAGGCAGACGCGGGAACAGGTGCGCCGCATGTGATCCGTCGCCCCTCGGAGACATGAATAATTCACGCCAACTCATGCCACTACCGAAGATGCCGTGGTTTGGTGTCGTCAGACCACGACGCTTTGCACAGTGCGCATCATTCTTTCCGCCCATCCGACTGAATGGTCGATGTTCGCCGATTCGCCGTCCGACGGCCGGATCAGCACGGCCGTGAGTTGGAAACTTGCAACATGGGCGACAGTCCAATCAACAGTCCTGACGCGAACGGGGTTTTCTGCAATTTGGAAAAGCTCGCTGCAACGCCACCTGAAGTAGTGTCGTTTTTTCCCGACGGCAAATCGCTATTCGATCATTCCACACACGCGTGAATGTCTCGGCATCGTGCTGTTAAGTGTAGCAAATTCGTAACGTTATTCGGTTCATGCAGTACGCTGGCATGCAAGTTGCGACAGAGCGGGAAATATCGTTCGGGCGAGCGGTTTCAATGGCGGCAGATATTGAACCTCGGCTTTCCCGGAGAAAGGCGCAATCGGTGTGCCAGGCCGCTGTGAAACGGGGAGCAGTCGACGTTGAACAAGCGGCCAGTCCTTGATGCGGGCGGCGACCGGCAGAAAACGCGGCCGGTTTTTCCGGAACGTTCAAACGGTAGCGGACGGGATCACGTGCGGCCAATGCCGGGCGCGAATTCCAGTGAGGTACAGGACGGGTGATGAATACGCTGGCCAGAGAGTTGCACCGCACCGGCAAGGAATTGCCGGTCGTCGCGCTGCTCAGAATCGGGCTGGCGCCGGCGGTGTGCGTCGCGTCGCTGGCATTGTGCGTCGCCGCCTATGCGCAGCCGGTCACGCCGCAGTACCTGATGCTGGGTGTGCTGGTCGCGCTGATCTCGCTGCGCATTTTCGGCGAGTTGCCGCTGGTGCCGCGCGAAAAGGGCCTGGGGCTGTTTTTTCCGAGCCGCGGCATCATTCCGGAATGGGCGGCGGTGGTCGGCATACTGCTGTTCCTCGCCTTCGCGACGAAACTCACGGAGCTGTTTTCGCGCAAGGTGCTGATCACCTGGATCGTGATTACGCCGTTTGCGCTGCATTTTGCGCAAGTGCTGGTCGGCCGGCTGGTGCCGCGGCTGGTTTCGGTCAGCCAGGGCTATCGCCGCAAGATCATCGTCGGTGTCAACGATGCCGGACGCGAACTGGCGCGCGCGATCGCGGCGGATCCGTGTCTCGGTCTGCTGCTCGGATTCTTCGATGATCGCGCGGATGGCGAACGTACCGGCCGGCTGCGCGAACGGGTGCTGGGGCCGCTCGACAAGGTGACCCGTTACGTCAAGCGCTATTCGGTCAGCGAGGTCTATATCACGTTGCCGATGGCGGACAATCCGCGCGTCGTGCGTCTGCTGGACGGTCTGCGCGACACCACGGCGTCGGTTTATTTTGTACCGAGCGTGCCGGCCTTCGACCTGATCCAGGCCCGATTTGACGACGTCGCCGGCATTCCGGTAATTGCGGTGTGCGAGACGCCGTTCTCGGGAATCAACGGTGTGCTGAAGCGGGTCACCGACGTCGCGGTGGCGGTGGTGGCGCTGTTGCTGCTGTGGCCGCTGATGCTGGCCATTGCAATTGGCATAAAGCTCGGCTCGCCGGGTCCGGTGCTGTTCAAGCAGCGCCGATACGGATTGAACGGCAAGGACATCGTGGTTTACAAATTCCGCACCATGACCGTATGCGAGGACGGCAGCCGCATCGTGCAGGCGAAAGAAGGCGACCAGCGCATCACGCCGTTCGGCCGCGTGCTGAGAAAAACGTCTCTCGATGAACTGCCGCAGTTCATCAACGTTCTGTTCGGCACCATGAGCGTGGTCGGACCGCGTCCGCACGCGATCGCGCACAACGAACAGTACCGCGCGTTGATCGACGGCTACATGATCCGCCACAAGGTGAAGCCCGGCATCACCGGATGGGCGCAGGTCAACGGTTTCCGCGGTGAAACGGAAACCCTGGAAAAAATGCGACAACGGATCGAATACGATCTCGATTATCTGAAAAACTGGTCATTGTCGCTGGATCTCTGGATCATTTTCAGAACTGCGATGGTCGTATTCAAAGGGCAGAACGCATATTGACGATGTCGGAGGCCAAGATGAATACGATCGTAAAATGGTTTTTTTCGGTAATGTGTGTCGGTTTGCTGGCGACCGGCGCCTCCGCTGCGCAGCAGAAGACGACTCAGTACACGTTGGGACCGGGCGACGTCGTCCGCATCACGGTTTACAACAATCCCGATCTGACCACCGAAGCGCAAATAGCGGGCAACGGCACGATCACGTTTCCATTGATCGGCGCGATCAAGATCGGCGGGCTGTCGGCGACCGCCGCGCAGGCAAAAATCGCGCACAGCCTGCAGCGCGGAAACTTCATTCCGAACGCGCAAGTCAATCTGCTGGTGACGCAGTACCGCAGCCAGCAGGTGGCGGTACTGGGCGCCGTCAGCAAACCGGGCAACTATCCGATCACGCGGCCCACCACAGTGACGGATCTTCTGGCTGAAGCGGGCGGTATCCGTCCCGACGGCGCCGAGATCGTTACGGTGACCCGCCACGATGCCGACGGCAAGGTGGTGCGCGATCATATCGACGTGAACGGCGTGCTGACGTCCGGGCAGGGCGCCGGTGATGAAAAGCTGTCGGCGGGAGACATCATTTACGTGCCGACCGCGCCGGTGTTCTATATTTACGGCCAAGTTCAGAAACCGGGCGCCTATCCGCTGAAGGCGAACATCACCGTCAGGGAAGCGCTCGCCATCAGCGGCGGCCTGACGGTTCGCGGCACCGAAAACGGCATCCGTATCGACCATCGCGGTCCCGACGGCAAGGTGAGCACCGAGGAAGCGCCGCTGTCGGCCGTTCTGCACGCGAACGATGTCGTGCACGTACCCGAGAGCTGGTTCTGACATGCAGGTAACGAAAAAAACGGTCTTTATTTCCGGGGAACAGCCATGACGCTGATGCAGTTTCTGAGCTTGTTGAGAGCACGCCTCAAATTGATCGTGGGGGTGGTCGCTGCGGTGGTCGGGGTGGTCGCGATCGTCAGTCTGATCATGCCGAAGCAGTACGTTGCGAGTGCCAGCGTGGTGGTGGGGCCGGGGGGCGCGGCGGCCGCATCGCTGGACACGCGCTCGGCGATATCGCAGACCGTGGACAGCATCGTTGCGACTCAGGAAGACATCATCGGCAGCCGGCGCGTGGCCGAAAAAGTGGTGGACCACCTCGGGCTGGAACACAATCCGGACGCGTGGCAGCTGATCGGCGGCGACAGCATCAATCCGCTCGCCAAGGTGAAGTCCTGGCTCAGCAGTCTGCTGCCGCAGGACAACGACAGCAACGCCGGCGGCCCGTCGACGCTGCGCGATCAGCTGGCGGACGCATTGTCCAACAACCTCCATCTGACGTCTCAGCTCAACAGCCGGGTCATCAAGCTCAATTACACCTCGCAGGATCCCCGGTTCGCGGCACGGGCGGCCAACGCTTTCGCGGATCAGTACATGAATGCGGTGCTCAATCTGAACGTGCAGCCGGCAAAGGCGAATTCGCGCTGGCTGAACGACCAGACGAAACAGCTCAAGGCCGATCTGGAGCGGGCGCAGGCAAATCTCGCCGCGTTCGAGCGCAAGACCGGAATCGTCGGCGTTGGCGACAAGCTGGATCTGGAAAATGCGCGTTTGACCCAGCTGACGACACAGCTCGTGGCGGCGCAGGCGCAGGGCTACACCAGCGAGAGCCAGCAGAAGCAGCTCAAGACATTTCTGAAGAAAGGCGGCAGTGTCCCGACCGAAGTGCAGGCGAATCCGATGGTGCAGCAATTGCGGCTGCGGATCACGCAGCAGCAGGCGACATTGACCGACCTGTCGCATCAGGTCGGACGCCGGCATCCGAAGTATCGGGCTGCCGAGACCGAGCTGCGGCAGTTGCGGGGCGAGTTGAGCGCGACGCAGCGCACGGTTGCGAAGGGGCTGCTGGACAACACCGGGATGTCGGCACAGCAGGTTGTCGCGCTGAAGAAGGCGATCGCACAGGAGAAGGCCAAGATACTGAAGCTGACCGGCGATCACAATCAGGCCGCGCTGCTGCAGCAGGACGTGGACAATGCGCGCCAGGTGTATTCGAATGCATTGCAGCAGGCGAGCCAGGCGAACATGGCGAGCCAGATGGACCGCACCGACATTTCGATGATCGCGCCGGCGGTCGTGCCGCGTGTTCCGGCGAAGCCGCGCGTCGGGCTCAATATTGCGGTCGCATTCGTGCTGGGAACGGTGATCGCAATCGGACTCGCGTTGTGGACGGAACTGAACAACCGTTTCGTGCGCTCGCCGGACGACATCCTCGAATTCATCGGCGTGCCGGTGCTGGGCGTGCTCGGCGCGGTGCGCCATGCGCGGCCGGCAGAACGCCGTATCAGCGGGCCCGATATCCGATCGCTGCCACGATATGAAGAATGATGATCAAGAACACGAAAAACAAGGATTGACGCATGGCACGTTCCATTGATCTGATCTATACGGAACCCACGCTGTCCGGCGGCGAACTGGTCGGCAAGGAACCCACGATCGGCTACTTCGGCACCGAAGACCGGCCGATCGGCAGAATCCTGATTGACATGGGCCGGCTCAAGTCATCGGATATTCCGCGGGTCGTTGAATACCAGCGCCGCCGGGATGTTCGCTTCGGCGAGGCGGCGTGCAAGCTGCGCCTGGTGTCGAATGAAGACGTGCGCTATGCGCTGTCGGTGCAGTTCGACTATCCGTACGTCGGCGGCAACGGCAGCATCACCAGCGAGCTGGTGGTCGCGCACCAGCCGTTCACCGACCAGGCCGAGGTGTTCCGCGATCTGCGAACACACCTGCTGCTGCACTGGTTCACCGGCGGACAGAGAATCCTGTCCATCCTGTCGCCGGATGCGCAGGACGGCCGCAGCTACCTCGCAGCCAACCTCGCGGTGGCATTTGCACAGCTGGGAGAAAAGACGCTGCTGGTGGATGCGGATCTGCGCTTCCCGCGCCAGCACCGGATTTTCGGCATGGACAATTCGTCGGGCCTGTCGAACATCCTGAGCGGCCGTGCCGGCGTCGAAGCCGCGGTCGTGGTGCCGCACTTCAAGGATTTGTGCGTGGTGACCGGTGGATCGGTGCCGCCCAATCCGCTGGAGCTGCTGGCGCGGCCGATGCTCAGATCGGTTCTCGACCAGTTCGAACAGACGTTTTCGGTGATCATCATCGACACGCCGGCGGGCGGACGCGGTTCCGACGCGCGGCTGGTCGCCGCACGCACCGGCGGCAGCCTGCTGGTGGCGCGCCGCAATCGCACGCGGCTGAAGGCGCTCCACAAACTGCAGCGCAACGTCGAATTCGACGGCGCCACCGTCGTCGGCACTGTTCTGAACGCCGCCTGACGCCGCATTCGATTTTCATTTTTTTTGCGGGAGTTGAACATCAATGAAAAAAGCACTCATCACCGGGGTTACGGGACAGGACGGATCGTACCTCGCGGAATTGCTGCTTGAAAAAGGCTACGAGGTGCACGGCATCAAGCGCCGCTCGTCGTCGTTCAATACCGACCGTATCGATCATCTGTACGAAGATCCGCAGCAGAAGAATCGACGCTTCATTCTGCATTACGGCGACATGACCGACACCAGCAGCCTGGTGCGCGTGATGCAGCAGGTGCAGCCGGATGAGATCTACAATCTGGCCGCTCAAAGCCACGTCGCGGTGTCGTTCGAGGAGCCCGAATACACCGCCAACGCAGACGGGCTGGGCGCGCTGCGGCTGCTGGAGGCAATGCGGATCCTCGGGCTCGAACGCAAGACGCGGTTCTACCAGGCGTCCACGTCGGAACTGTTCGGCAAGGTGCAGGAAACGCCGCAGACCGAAAAGACGCCGTTCTATCCGCGCAGCCCGTACGCAGCCGCCAAGCTCTACGCCTACTGGATCACCGTGAACTACCGCGAAGCCTACGGGCTGTACGCATGCAACGGCATTCTGTTCAATCACGAATCGCCGCGGCGCGGCGAGACCTTCGTCACGCGGAAGATCACGCGCGCGCTGGCGCGTATCAGCCAGGGGCTGCAGGAATGCCTGTATCTCGGCAATCTCGACGCCCGCCGTGACTGGGGCCATGCCCGCGAGTACGTCGAAATCCAGTGGCTGATGCTGCAGCAGTCCGAGCCTGACGATTTCGTGATCGCGACCGGGCGCCAGCATACCGTGAAAGAATTCGTCGATGCCGCCGCGGCCCAGCTCGGCATCACGCTGAGCTGGGAAGGCGAGGGCGTGGATCAGATCGGCGTGGTGGCGGCGGTGCGCGGCGCGCGCAGTTCCGGCGTCAGCGTCGGGCAGACGGTGGTGAGAGTGGACAAGCGCTACTTCAGGCCGACCGAAGTCGAAACGCTGCTCGGCAATCCGGAAAAGGCGCAGCGCAAGCTGGGGTGGGTGCCGAAGACCGGCCTCGACGAGCTGGTGGCCGAGATGATCGACGAAGATTATCGCGGCGCGCAGCGCGACAACCTGGTGAAGCGCCACGGCTTCAGGGTGCTCGAATACCATGAGTGAGGCGATCGACCGTACGTCTCGGATTTATGTTGCCGGCCATCGCGGCATGGTCGGTTCGGCGCTCGTCAGGAAACTGCGCGCCGAAGGCTATACGCGAATCATCACGCGGCCGCACAGCGAGCTCGATCTGACCGATCAGGCGGCGGTGCGCGCGTTCTTCGACAGCGAGCGGCCCGACTACGTGTTTATGGCGGCGGCGCGGGTCGGCGGAATACTGGCGAACGACACCTACCGCGCGGACTTCATCTATCAGAACCTGATCATCGCCTGCAACGTGATCGAAGCGGCGTTTCGCGCGGACGTCGAACGGCTGCTGTTTCTCGGATCGAGCTGCATCTATCCGCGGGAGTGTCCGCAGCCGATACGCGAGGAATATCTGCTGACCGGCCCGTTCGAGCCGACCAACGAGCCGTACGCGATCGCGAAAATTGCCGGACTCAAGCTGTGCGAATCGTTCAACCGGCAATACGGCACCCGCTACGTGTCGGTGATGCCGACCAATCTCTACGGCCCGAACGACAATTTCGACCTGGCGGCAAGCCACGTGCTGCCGGCGCTGCTGCGCAAGGCGCACATGGCGAAAGTGGACAGCTCGCCGGTGCTGGCGGTGTGGGGTTCGGGCCGGCCGCGGCGGGAATTTCTGCACGTGGACGATCTCGCCGCCGCTTGTGTGATGCTGATGATGAAGGATGTCGGAGAAGGCGTTTACAACATCGGCACCGGAACGGACGTCACGATTGCCGAGCTGGCGAACTGCATCAAGGACGTGGTCGGTCTCGAGGGTGAGCTGGCATTCGACGCCGGCAAGCCGGACGGCACGCCGCGCAAGCTGCTCGACATTGCGCGCATCCGCGCGCTGGGCTGGAAGCCGCGCTTCGATCTTGAAGCCGGGATTCGGGACACTTACCGCTGGTGCCTCGACAATGCCGTATTCGAGCGTGCCGCGAACCAGCGCCGCACGCAGGCGGAGGTGCGTTAGTCCGGCGACGATGTCCGGGTGAATGCGGCGGCATTTTCGCCGGCCATGAGGGGGAATCGGGGCTGCGCGAAGCGCCAGGCAATACGAGGCGCAGACATGATGAACTCACACGGCCGCGGGCTTTACGCCCGTGCGCTGTTCCGGTTTCTCGACGACAGCGGCATACGCTACTGTGTGCTCGGGAACACCCGGGCCTGTCCGGATCGAATCCGCGGCGACGTCGATATCGTGGTGCCGGTCGATACGCTGGCCGCCATGCCCGAAGTCCTGTTTCGGTTTTGCCGCACCCAGCGGCTGCAGCTGATCCAGATCCTGGGGCAAGAACAAACGGCAATGCGCGCGGTGCTGGCGTGGTCCGGCAACGACGGCAAGCCGCGTTTCCTGGCGGTCGATCTGTGCTCCGATTACCGGCGTCATGGCATACCGGTTTTTGCGGCCGCGGCCGCCCTCGATGGCTCGAGGCCTGCGGTGAATGCATCGGGCCGGTACAAGGGCTTTCCGGTGCCGGCGCCAGCGATCCAGTTCATCTATTATCTCGTCAAGAAAATCGACAAGCTGCGGCTCGACCGCCGGCAGGCTGATTATCTGACTGCGTGCTGGCGCCAGGATGCGGCAGGCAGCGAGGCGCAGCTGCGGCGTTTCTGGCCGAACGACGTGATGCTGATTGCGCGGGCAGCCGACAGTGGCGACTGGTCGCCGGTACAGGCGGCTCTACCGGCGTTGCGAACGACGCTGCGCCGGGCTCGACCGCGCTCTTATCGTCATCATTCGCGGCAATGGGGCCGTAAGTTGGCGCGGCTGCTGCAACCGAACGGACTGACGGTTGCAGTTGCGGGCGCGGCGGGTTGCGGCGGCCGGCGAATGATTGCCGAAGTGCTGGCAGACATGGCACCCGCATTCCGCAGCACCTGGTACGCGAATGCGCCGCCGGCGCAGCCGGCCCATCGAGGGGTTCCCGCTACGGCATCGCCGATGCGGCCGCGAGGCGGCCCCGGGATCTCCGGCATCCGCCTGGTCCGATTTTTCTGCGATCATGTCGTTGGCCATTGCGTGACGGTGCGCCCGCGCAAGACGCACTCGGCATTGATCATTTCCGATCACCGCTTTCCTGACGTTCTCGTCAATCCGCAGCGCCATGGTCACGGCGCAGCGGCGATGCTGGCACGGCTGGCGGGAAAACTGATGGCGTGGCCCGATCTGTGTATTGTTCTGCGCGCGCTCGCCAATGCGCCCGTACCCGTCGACACCGAAATCACGTACACCGGACCGCCACGCCACGGCGACACCTGTCCGGCGTTGCTTCGCGGCCCGCCGGTGCGCGTGGTGGATGCGTCGCAGGATGCAAGCCATGTAGTGCGGGACATTGATCGCGCGATCCTGGCGTATCTTGCGCGTCGCACGGCGCAGCGCCATGCCGCCGGCCCGCGCCCGGCGACCTTGCCGGCGGCGCGGCCGGCACCGTTCGGTGATGGACGATTCCGATCATGAATTTTTCCGCAGCAGACACTTCCTGAACGGATGAAAATCTGCCTGATTTACCAGCATGCGCTGGGTGATGGCGGCTATCCACGGGATGTCCGCTGGCTGGCGACGACGCTGGCTGCTCACGGCGTGGACGTGACGCTGGTCTGCGGTGACGCCCGGAACACCGAAGGGCTGTCCGGCGTCGCTGTTGCCCGGCTGGAATCGATTCCGCGCGAGCTCGGGCATTTTGATCTGATGCATGTCTTCGGATTGTTCATACCGGCCCACATGCGCGTGCTGGAAGAGGCGATCCGGATCGGGATTCCGACGGTGCTTTCTCCGATGGCGGTGCTGATGCCGCTCGCGGTGAATCGTACGCGGTGGAAAAGGATAAAGAAGGAAGCGTTCGTGCGGTTGCATGCCGGGACGCTGAGCCGCGTGACGTCGCTGCACCTGCTGTCGCAAAGCGAGTCGCTCAGCTGGAGCAATATATGGCGGCGATCGCATCGCATGTTCGGGCAGTTCGGAATTTTTCCGCCGGACCCCGCGGCCGCTTCCGCGGGCGTCCCGCTGCGGCGGGCCGCCGCACCGTTCGTGTTCTTTGGGCGAAACGATGTTTATCAGAAAGGAATAGACATTCTGCTGGAAGCGGTGCGCGTCGCCGAAAGCCGTTGCGCATCCGCGGACGCTTCGATTCGGCTGGTCATAGCGGGCCGGCCCTGTCTGAAAAGCGATCAATTCATCCGCGCGCGCGTCCGGCGGCTGGCACGGCAGGAGGCCGTCAGCGTGCTCGGTGCGCTCGATACCCGCAGCGTGTATGAGCTGCTGGGCTCTGCCCGGGCATTGGTGTTTCTGAGTCGTTTTGACGGCCCGCCGCGCCCGGTCCGGGAGGCCATCAGCCTCGGGGTGCCGGTCATCGTCAGCCGTGAAACCAACATGGGCGAAGTGGTCGAGGCGCATGATGCCGGCGCCGTCGTGCCGCTGGACACGGATGCGGTGGCGGCGGCATTGCTGGATGTATGGCGCAATCCGCAAAAAAGCGAATGGTGGCGCGCCAATGTGCCGGAACTCAAGGCGGCATTGTCGTGGGACCGGGTGGTGAGTCAGTACCTGTCCGGATATCGCGAAGTGGTGAACGTGCCCGGGCATTGATCATCCTGTACCGGATGGTATTTCGATATCGCTGATGAGCAATCGCATGAAAAAAATCGCCTTGTCTCTCTGGCGCGGTGCGAATCGGGTCGAAACGATGAATGGCAGTGATGGATCGGTGCGGATCGACCGTTCCAGGCAGCTCGTTGTCAAGACGTTTCCGAAGGCCAGTCCCGAAATTGCGATGCGCAAGGCAAGGCGGGAACGGTACTGCGCGTCGCGTTTGCGGGAAGCATTGTCGGGCGTGGCGGGAATTTCCTGTCCGGAGATCATCGCAATCGATCTGTCGCCGCCGCCGCGTGTCGTCATGCGGCTGTGTCCCGGAATCGCGCTGTCGGAATTGCTCGGCGGTGTCAGGGCGGACGATGGCCGGCTCGACCGGATCGCCGAACGGATTCATCAGGGCCTGCGGATTTATGTGGAGGCGCTGCGCGAGCCGCACTACGATCTCAATTTCAAGAATCTGCTGTATGACGAAACGACGGAAGTTCTGTCGCTGGTCGATTTCGCGCGTGAAGGTACGGCCGAAGTGAATTGGGAATTTCCGCTGGAGGCGAGCCTGGGGCGTCTGATCGGCTGGACCTGCAACGAGCTGGTGCGGCCGTCACGGTTGTCCATGCGCAAAGCCGGCTACCTGGCGTTGTTGCGCAAGGTGCTCGCCCGTTTCGGAGACCAGGTGTCGAACGAGCGCATCTGGCACGCCGCGTACGGCACGTTCGTGTGGCTGGGACGGCCCGGCGAGCGCTCTGCGCGTGGCCTGTATTACGGGGCGTTCGGCGCCGCCGTCGTCAGAACGTGTCTGCAGCAGCTCGGACTGTGCCCGGATGCGCGGAAATGCAGCGGAAGCCGGTTGCTCGCCGCGAAGTGATGCGGGCGTTCGGCGTGCCGGTCACGATCGATTGGCGCCGTCGCAGGAAAACGTCGCGGACGCAAGACCGAGATCCTTCAGCATGCGTTCGACCAGCACCGTTCCAAACGTGGCGTAATAGACGCCGCGCACGCTTCTGCCGAGACGTCCCGCCCGCAGAAAGCAGACGCTCGCCGAATCGCGAATCCTTGCATTCGACGACCGTCCCGCGAAGCTCGACAGCACCATCTGCAGCAGTTTCAGATAGGCGGCTTTTCGCAAACCCAGGTTGGCCGGGCGGGCCAGCTCGTAGCATGCGCATCCGATCAGATGTCCCAGTTGCGCGTCGATCGGATGATCGCGGTGCCTGTCGCCGAGTTCCTCGTCACCGGCGAAATCGATCAGCGACAGTACGCCTGATGTGTCGTCGTACAGCATGTTTTCCAGCTTGAAGCTGTGCTGGATGCCGGGAAATGTTTCTACATAGATTTCGATGCAGTCGTGAATCTTGTCTGCAATGTCCGCCACGCACGGATCATCCGCCCGCACATTGCGTAAAAAATCGAGTACCGGCTTGCCGGCGCACAATTGCATCAGCACGCGCGGCGGAGGAGAGAAGTCGTATTCCAGAATCTCGGCGCCGGCGATTTCGGGCCGCTCGGAGACGGCCGCGGCAAAACGCCCGGCATAGTCGACTTCGCGTTCCGCCTTCAGGAAAGCGACTTCGGGCCTGGGGTCGCGATACGTCTTGACGACCGTGCGCGTCGCTTCATCGATTTCGACCACGCCATCATGGCCAACTATCACCTTGCGATCGCCGGTGTTCGGCTGATTCTGAAATTCAAACGTTGGAAAAGCCGAAAGATCCTGAAAAATTCCCTGGTTCCGCTGAGCAGACATGGTGCGTTTCCTGTTATTGAAGCCGCGGGGCTTGGTGGGGACGAAATGACAGTTGATCGGCAGATCGAAGAGCGTTCCGATGGAGCCGAAGCTCCGCCGTGTTACGGCCGGCGCCAATTGTAGCCTGATAACCGTCACCGCATGATTCGGATGCGTTCGCTCGCGAACCGGAAGCGAACATACACGTCAGACACAGGGCTGCGATTTTCGGTTCCGGCGCACGGCGCAGACGGTTCGTATTGGCGAATCCTTGTAAGTTCGTCTTTACATTTCCGGCATGAATTCGGGCCGCCGACTGTAACATCCATGAGCCACTGTGCGCTGCGCCTTTCGTCGTTCAACGATGTCGCTGTGTGGCGACACCGGGAAACTTGTGAAATCAGAAACTTGTAAAGCACGCCTGAATTGCGTTGCAATTCGGCGACATTTTTCGCGAACTGCATCGCGCCGTATCGGCCTAATACGATGATTCTTCTGGCAAGACGGGGCTGGCATGGCATTCGCATTGGCAGCGAGGTCCGCCGGTGCGGCCAGCTTTATTGTAATCAACGATTAGAACGTTCTCCGCAGCGGCGCCGGTTCGGCGCATGCCATAGAGATGCCCGGGCGATGGAAGCACAGCGAAACCGCACTCTGGATTTGTTGCCGCCCTTTGCAGTCCAGGCGAAAGCATTATCCGCGCCGGCGTTATTCAGTTAATGGCGGCCGCCGTGATATGGGCAGCAGGGCAACCGGAGCGCTTGCGCTTCGGACGGATTCCGGAATCAACCTCGATGAATTGGCGATCAAGATGATTGATGCAAGTTATCGCGATGCGAAGCGCGGCTGCCGGCCGGTCGATCGCATGTCGGCGGGGGCACGTTGAGCCTGCGATTGAGACGCAGGCTCGAACGCCCGGCTGACGCGCTGGCCGGCGGCGGCACGGCAGGCCCCCGGCCGTGGCGCCGGCGCTGGCTGCAGCCGGTGCGTGCGCTGTCGCGAAGAGGCGCTTCGTGGGCGCTGGCCGACCAGGCGCTGGTCAGTGCGTGCAATTTCCTGACGATCTATCTTTACGCGCGTTCGCTCAGCGCGGCGTCATTTGGCGTGCTGCTGCTGGCCTATAGCGGCCTGAGGTTGCTGACGGCGCTGCAGGGTGCCGTGGTGGTGGGGCCGCACAATGTGCTGGGGGCCGCGCTGGAAGGCCGGGAATACCGGCGCTTCACGACTGCCCTCGTCGTGCTGCAGGTGATTGTGGCGACCGGAGTGACGGCGATTCTCGCGATCGCAGGGGTGATCGTGACCTACGCGGTGTCACCGCAGTACGGCGAGATCGTGATGGTCATCGCCATCATTGTGTGGCCGTTCGTGTCGCGGGATTTCGTGCGGCGGGCATTCTTCACTCGCGGCAATTCCCGCGCGGCGACGTTCAACGACATCATCTCGTACGGCCTGCAGCTTGCCGGCGCACTCGCGATTACGTACTGGGACTGGGGCAGGAGCGGCCCGGAAGCTGCGTTTTTCGTATTCGGCGTGTCGTCGCTTGTCAGCATCATCGCCGCTGTGCCGCATCTGCGGCATGAGGTCGCGTTTGATTCCGC
>JBDZVW010000019.1:5331-16143 GCA_040255885.1 Betaproteobacteria bacterium | reverse complement strand
CGATATCATCTTCTCCGAGATAAGTCCCGGACTGGACTTCGATGATCTCGAGCGGCACCTTGCCGGGGTTGGTCAGGCGGTGCTTCACGCCGACCGGAACGTAGGTGGATTGATTTTCGGTCAGCAGAAATTCGTCATCGCCGGTCACCACGCGCGCCGTGCCGCGCACCACGATCCAGTGTTCCGCGCGGTGATGATGCATCTGCAGCGACAATGACGCGCCGGGATTGACCACGATGCGCTTGACCTGGAAGCGTTCGCCGCTGTCGACGCCATCGTAGCTGCCCCACGGCCGATACACCTTGCGATGCGCGAGACATTCCTGGCGGCCGTCCGCCTTGAGCCTGGCCACGATCTGCTTGACGTTCTGCGCCTGATCCTTGCTCGCCACCATCACCGCGTCCGCCGTCTCGACCACCACCGCGTCGTCCAGTCCGACACAGGCGACCAGGCGGTGCTGCGCGACGACCAGCGTGTTGGTGGTATCGACCGCGCACACGTCGCCGCGCAGCAGATTGCCGTTCTCATCGCGTTCGCCGATGTCCCACAGCGAATTCCACGCGCCGACATCGGACCAGCCGGCATCGAGATCGACCACGACCGCCTGCGCCAGCTCGGCCCCGTTGGCGCCGGCCGGCAGCTTCTCCATCACCGCGTAGTCGATCGAATCATTCGGACACGTTGCAAACGCGCCGCGGTTGAGCCGCAGGAAATCACCGTCCCACGAGCGGTCACTGCGCGCATGCTCGCATGCCTCGACCACTTCCGGACGAAAATGCCGGATCAGATTGAGCCAGATCGACGCCCGCACCGCGAAGATGCCGCTGTTCCACAGGTATTCGCCTGATGCGACATAGGCTGCCGCGGTCTCCTGATCGGGCTTCTCGACAAAGGACACCACGCGATGCGCGGCGATCGCATCGTCCGCCTTGCCGATCGCCGTGCCGAAGCGGATGTAGCCGTAGCCGGTTTCCGGATATGACGGCGGGATGCCGAACGTGACGACATCACCTTCCTCCGCCAGTTGTGCGCCGCGCAGCGCCGCCGCGCGGAACGCGGCCGCGTCGCGGATCGCATGATCGGCCGGCATCACGACCAGCACCGGATCGTCATCGTCCAGTGCGTGAAGCGCCGCCAGCGTCAGCGCCGGCGCCGTGCCGCGCGCGGCCGGCTCCAGTATCAGCGCCTTCGGCTGCCCGCCGACAGCCCGCAATTGCTCGGCGATCATGAAGCGATGCTCTTCATTGCAGACGAGAATGGGCTCTTCCACCACGTGTCCGTTGTCAGCGGACGGAATCAGCCGCCGCGCTGTCGCCTGGAACAGCGTTTCGTCGCCGTTCCCGTTCAGCGCCAGCAGCTGTTTCGGATACTGCTCGCGGGACAGCGGCCACAGCCGTGTTCCGGCGCCGCCGCAAAGTATGACCGGTTGTGTTCTCATCGTCGGTGTTCTCATTTTTTCCGGAATCGAAGTGCCGAATCCCCGCACGCGCTCAGCGGCCGGCATCCGTCTTGCGTGCAGTGAGGAACTGGCGTGCCACGCACGCGACGAACACCGAGTTCGTCACCAGATAGCGCCGCCACAGCCGTCGCGGTTCGGTTGCCAGACGGTGCAGCCATTCGAGTCCGCCGCTCTGCATCCAGCGCGGCGCCCTCGCCAGCGTCCCGGCGTGGTAGTCGAATGCCGCTCCGACGCCGATCATCACCGCCGGAATGCGGCCGCGGTGATCGGCCATCCACATTTCCTGTTTCGGACAGCCCAGTGCAACGAACACGATATGGGCGCCGGAAGCGCTGATGCGCCGCACCGTCGCGATTTCCTCGCGCGCGGTCAGTTTGCGAAACGGCGGTGCTTCACAGCCGACAATGCGGATTCCGGGGAACGCTTCGGACAGGCGCGCGTGCAGCCGCGCCAGCGTGGTTTCGGTACTGCCGTACAGATAAATCGCGAGACCCGCATCGCGCGCCAGCTCGCAACATTTCGCCATCAGGTCCGGGCCGTTGATGCGCTGCTGCTCCGAAAATCCCATGCGCCTCAGGCACCACGCAACGGGCGCGCCGTCGGGCACGGCGAGATCCGCCGCGTCGAGCGCGCCGGCGAACGCCGGAAACGCCTTCGCCGTGACAACCGAATGCACGTTGCACGCACACACGTAGCGGGATTCCCGGCCGCGCGCCCATCCGTGAACCCGCTCCAGGCATTCATCCCACGTCACCGTGTCGATCCACGACTCCAGCACCGGCCCACGGGTACGGCTGATCGGCTGCACGGCACTCATACCGCCACCGGCATGCGTTTCGCGGCGATCACGTCTCCGTAGATCGCCGCCAGTTGCTCATAATTGCGTTCCGGCGTGAAGCGCGCATCGTATTCGGCGCGCGCATTCTGGCCCATCCGTGACACCCGTTGGGGATTGGCAAGCGCCCATCTCATCTTTTCCGCCAGCGCCGCAGCCGACCCGGTTTCGAACAGCAGGCCGGTGTGGCCGTCGCCGATGATCTCGGCCAGTGCACCGAGCCGGCTGCCGATCACCGGCAAGCCGCTGGCGAACGCTTCGACCAGCGTGCGCGGAAAATTCTCATACCAGATGCTCGGCATCACCAGACAGGCGGCCTTCTGCATCCTGTCGTACAGCGCCTCCGGCGCCAGCCAGCCCAGCATGCGCACGCGCGGATGCCGGCGCAGGCGCTGTTCGTCGGGACCGCTGCCGACCACGTCGACTTCAAGTTCCGGTGCCAGGTCCAGCGCCTGCAGCAGCACCGCGGTTCCCTTCTCCGGCGCCAGCCGGCCGGCGAACAGCAGGCCGCGGCGCGTATCGGTCGCGGCGGGCGCCGGCGGCATGTCGACGAAATTGGGCTTGACCGCGATCTTGCCCGCCGGCAATCCGCCCGCGACAAACTTGTCGCGGCAAAACGCCGTCAGTGCAATGTAGCGGTCTATCTGCGTATCGTAGGTGCGCAGCACGCGATGTACGCCGAGTGCCGCGACCTGCACCGCCGAGTGCGTGAAGGAATCGTGATAGCAGCGCCGCGTCACCGCGCGCCACGGAATTTTCCCGAGGCAGTCTTCACAGACATGCCCGTCGCGCAGAAACATCGCCTGCGGACACAGCAGGCGGAAATTGTGCAGCGTCTGGATCACCGGCACGCCGAGCCGCGACGCCGCCCAGTAGAGCGACGCGGACACCAGCGGAAAAGTATTGTGGACGTGAATCACGTCGGGCCGGAAGCGCGTGATGCGGTCGGTGATGTCGTGCGACGTCTGCCGCGACCACAGCGTATCGGCAACCACGCCGAGGCGCGTCATCGTGCGCACTTCATCATTGCTGCGCGCATAGAGGCGCACCGGGTGGCCATGCGCGCGCAGCAGTGCGACTTCCGCTTCGACGACGGCGTCTTCTCCGCCGCGCTGCTGGTAGCGGTTGTGAACGACCAGAATGCGCAATCGGCTCATTTCAGCGGCCCCGGCGGAGCCTTGCGATTCAGCGGCGCGCCCGGCACGGATTCGTGGGGCACCGCTCCCACCGCACGACCTGATGCCAGCTTCTTCAGCTCCGACCATTGCAGGTCGGTTTTCTTTTCCTTGAGCGCCTGTGCCGCCGCCGCCGGCATGTCAAGCTCCGCGACCCATGAGTGGGCATCCTGGCCCGACTTTGATTGCCAGCTTTTCAAGGTGTGCCGCGTCGGCGGCGTTCCGGCGCCCTGCCCTTTCTTGAAGGTGACCGGACCGTCGGCATGAACGAACAGATTGAAGTCGGAATGGTTGCCTGACGCATCGTCCGGCAATGTCACTGCCGTCTTCTTGTTCCAGGCGATGATGTTTCCGAAAACGCTGTTGTCGTTGGGCTTGAATTCAGGATGCTTTTTCGCGCGGCTGTCGTCGATCACCTTGATTCCGTCCAGCCCGTTCGCCACCACCAGGTTGTGCGCGATCACCGAATGCGAGCTGTCGTTCAGATAGATGCCGCGCTGCTTGTTGCCGAATATCGCGTTGTTGTAAATGTAGCCGCCGCGGCTCGCTTCGTAGTGGATGCCGAAGCCCTTGTTGTAGGCGGAAACGTTGTCGTGAACCAGGTTGTTGGCGTTGTGCCAGTCGAACCAGATGCCGTCGCCGTTGTTGTCGAACACGCGATTGCCTGCCACTTCCGAATCCTGGAGGCCGCCCTCACCGACGAACTTGGCGCCGCCGGCTTCCCACCATTTGTTGAAGTCGCGCGTGTTGTTGTGGCTGATCACATTGTTCAATACCTTGTTGTGACGGCCTCTGACCTTGAGCCCGACCTGGCCGCAGCGGCTGAAGGTGCTGTTGCGCACGATGTTGTTGTCGCCCTTGATGTCGGCGCCGTTGCCGTCAACATCGGTCACGGACAGGTGATCCAGCAGTAAATGATCGCCCCCCATCGCGACCGCGCCGGACCAGTTTATTGAAGTGATATTGGAGTGGCGGAATTCGATGTTTTTCAGCGTCACGTGACTCAATTTGTAACCCTGGACGAGGTAGGAGCGCACGCTGGCCTCGACCGTGTGTCCCTGCAGTGATTTGAGCCCAACCTGGATGTACAAGCTTTTCTTGTCCGCATCGTAAAAGAAGCTGTTGTCCGTCATGTCGTTCAAGCCGCCGGCAACACGGCCCGGCCACACGCCGCCGTGTCCGCGGAACAGCTTGCTCAGCGGATGTCCGGGCTTTTTCGGATAGCCGCCGAACACGGTGCCGCCGATCTGCTGCAGCGCCTTGCCGTCAACGAACACCTGTTCGCTGTTGACGGTCCACGGCTGCTTCACGTAGCGGCCCGAGCCCAGCGCTTTCCATCCGGTCACGACATCGGCACCGTTGATGATCACGCCCGGCCCGGTGCCCTGCACCACCGTCTGCTTGTCTCCCCACTGCGCCTTGGGAAACTTGAGCGTTTCGCGATAGGTTCCCGGCGCGATATTGAGCGTATCGCCGGCGTGCAATGCCTTCATCGCCTGCGCCAGTGTCCCGAACGGGTGCTGCGCGTTGCCGGAACCATGATCGCCGGCCGCGTTGGCGTTCACGTAGTAGACGGCCGCCGGCGCCGGCTGCCACCACGCGGCGCCAATACTTGCGATGGCCAGTGTGAAGAAACAGCGTGCAACCGTGCGCATCACGTGACTTTCGCCCCCGCCGAGGCGGTGTGCAGCGCCCGATACACCGCCTCGACGCTCGCCATGCGGCTGGCCCACGAAAACTCGCCGCCGGCCCGCGCCATCGCACCCGCGCTCAGCCGGGCGGCCAGCGCCGGCTCGCGCGCCAGACGCTGCAGCGCATCTCCCAGGCCGGACACCACGTCATGCGCGCGGGCCACCGGAATCTTGAGACCGCATGACGCGTCGATGATCGCGCCGGGTCCGCCGGTATCGATGCATACGACCGGGACGCCGGCGCGCAGCGCTTCGAGCACGACGTTGCCGCTCGAATCGTGCAGGCTCGGAAACAGCAGTACATCATGGTTCGCGTACGCGGCAATCACCGATACGTGATCGATCCGGCCGCGCCACGTCACCGTCTCTTCGACACCGAGATCACGCGCCAGCGTACGCAGCCAGCGCTCGTCCCGCCCCGCGCCGATGACGGTCAGCGTCGCGTGCGGCTCACTGTGCAGCAGCTGCGCGAACGCCATCAGGCCGAGATGAAGCCCCTTCCAGTACACCAGGCGTCCGACGTACAACACCCGCAGGCCGCTGCCGACAGGACGCAGCCGGCGCACGATTGCCCCGGCCGCGGATTCCGTCGCGAGCTCGAGCTGGATCATGCATTGGCTGCGATAGCGGGGCGGAATCTTCTGCAGCGTTTCCGCGGTCTTGCACAGAGTCACCGCGGTATTCCGAAACACCGCGCGCATCAGCGGATTGACATGCACCGTCCAGTTCGCAAAGTCGCGCAGCCGGTCCGCGATACGCCCGCGCCAGTGGAACGTCGAGCGCAGCGCCGGCGGCGCCGCCTCACCTCCGCCGACCGGGCCGAATACGAACGGCACGCCGAGAAATGCCAGAAAGGACGGATGGCGAAACACGCCGAACGTAATGTGATGGATGACGTCGAAACGCATCTGCATGCACAGCTTGCGCGCAACACGATACGCACCCCACTGCCAGAACAGGTAATAGAGTTGCACGCCATGTCCGCGACGCTTCCACCAGCGCATCCAGGGCGGCAGATCATAATAGATGAAGTGAAGATTCTCCCGCGCTTCGTCCGCCAGCGCCGTCTCGATCAGTGCACAGTTGTTGGCTCGCGTGAGCACCCATACCGAATGCCCCATCGCCGCCAGATTGACCGCCCAGTACCAGCCGATGCCGGGCTCGGAACCCTTGCCGGGTTCGCACGCGTATGCCGACAGCAGGATGGTGAGCGGCGCTCGGCCGGCCGGCATGCCGACCGGCGTCTCGTGCGCAGCGCCGTCCGCCATCCGCAGCGTCGTGCGCTGCTGGCTCATTACGCCGTCCACCATTCGGAACGCCGTGCCAGCAGTCGGCCGTACTCGCGTATCACCGGATGGTCCGCCGTAAAGCGTTTGCTGGCCCACGAATAATGCAGCATGACCTGCAGCAGATACGCCAGCGTCAATCCCGAAATGACGTTTCCGTTCCACTGCCATTCCGGATAAACGTTGCCGGCGAACTCACGTGCCTTGGCCAGAATTCTGGCAAGTTGCGCGTCGCGGATCGGGCGTTTCGACAACGCGCGCTGAATCAGAAAATAATGCAGGAAATCGGCGATCGCATTAGCGCCCGCGGCGGCATATTCCCAGTCGAAAACGAATACCTGCTGATGATTGAAGCACACGTTCCATGGCGCGAAATCACCATGCGTGACGACGTGCGGGCCGCTCCACGACCCGATCGCGTTTGCGCAATCGTCCAGCGCTGCAGCAAATTCAGCGATGCGGGAGGGCGGCACGTACGGCTTGAGCTGCGTCAGCGTGCGCGTCAGATACTGAAAGCATTCCGATTCGCCGAACCGCGTCTCGTGCAACTGCGAGCGCCCCAGCACGGCGAGAAATTTGGCGTGGGCCGGAGTGAACTGGCGGGTCGCCGCGGTCCCCGGAGCCAGCGTCATCACCAGGTAGCGGCGGCCGCTCGACGCGATCCCTTCATCCAGCACCACCGGAATGTAATCAGAGAGCTCTTCGATCATCGCCAGCCGGCGCAGCCAGCCGGCCTCGCATTCGATCATCGGATCGGCGGTATCGGTCATCGCCAGTTTTGCCAGCGCCAGGCCGTCGCCCTGCTCCGACATGAACAGCATCGACGCCTTCTGAAATGGACCCGTGGTGCCGATCTGAATTGCCGCATACGGCGATTCGGGAAATCCGGATTTGCGCGCCGCGTTTATTCCGGCCGGCTCCGGCCCCTTGAGTTTGGGCAGGAATCCCGCGCTCGGAAACAGTGCGTTGGCACGCAGCAAAGTCTTCGCATAAAGCGTATTGAGACGCCCTCTCACGAAGTAGCTCAGACATTTTTCCTGCAGCGGATAACTGCCTTCCGGCATCAGCAGCGGACGCTGGCGGCCGCTGAACAGCACGTGCCAGGACCCCGGCCCGATCGCCGGCGCGCTGCCGTCAGCGCCAGGATCCAGTGCCGCCAGCACCGTGCGCCACGGCCCTTCCAGATTCATCCGACACGCTCCGCTGAGGACGAACGTTGCAGCCACTCGATATGCTCGGCCGGAACCGCGGCCCAGTAACCGCCCTGCCGCGCCTTGGCGCAGATCCTCATGCCGCGCGCCACGAAGCGCAGCGCATGATTCATCCAGCCGGGCCGCTCGCTTTGCCGGCTGCGCAGCGCCGCGTACTCGCGGCACCCTTCCTTGCGGCGGCTGAACGTCTTCTGTTCCGGGTAGAGCCGCATGCACGACAAATAGGCCGGAATGCGCGCAATCTGCGTGACCTGCGAGAAACGGTCCCACAAGTCGGCATCCATCGTCAGGTCGAAGCGGGTGTCCAGTCCGCCGACCGAGTGGTGCAGGCTGCGCCTCCAGAACATCGAGGGCTGCGGCACGTAATTGTGGTCGTACAAGAAAACGAAGCGGTTGAAGCCGGCTTCCTTCTTGGGACGGATGAAGTGGCCTTCGCCATCGATCCACAATGCGTCTCCGTACGCGGCCATGACGCGCGGGTTGTCCGCGAAAAATTTTCCGACCGTCGCCAGCGCGCCGGGAAGCAGCAGATCATCGGAGCACAGCCAGCCCATGATGTCACCGGTGGTATGGCCGAATCCCTTGATCAGCGCCTCGGTCTGGCTGCCATCGGGTTCGGATACCCAGTAGGCAAGGTCGGTGGCGTATTTCCGAATGATGCTGACGCTTTCATCCTTTGACCCGCCGTCGATTACGACATACTCGAGTCCCGGATATTTCTGATCGAGTACCGAGCGCATTGTCTGCTCGAGATAGCGGCCCTGCTGGAAGGAGCAGGTGACGAGTGACAGCGTCGGCAACGACCCGCACATAAGTGCTGATGCAGGCGAATCTGGACGTGCGCTCATTTCTTCTCCGCAAGTGCCGACGTCTGCCGACAATACAAATCTTTACCGCTGTCGGGCTGCGGTCCGCTCACAAACAGCATGGATGACTTCCCGAGTATTTGATATGTCCAGCGGCCCAAAGTTGCGCGATACGCGACTGGCCGCCAACCCATAACGCAAATGCCGTACCGGCATTGGCTGCATATTCGATCACTGCGCAAAAACATTGCGTTAGATACGAAACCAGGAACCCGGTCAGCACGCAAATGTCCATCAATGCGTCGCCGCTTTGCGACGCTCTGCCTTGCGCCAGTGGTATCTGTATGGTTTTCCGCAAGTATTTATGTCGTCAGACGACGACAAATTACTGTTTCATCAACTATACAAATTTCACAAAAAGTACGGACTGATTTGCCGCCAGCAAATAGGAGCTGCCGATGAGACAACATTATCGCCGCGAATAAATGCCGTCACCGGCGCCCGCACCGCGTGCATGCGCGCCGGGTTTGGCGCCGTTCATGATTTCAGACGGCAAGTGCATCCGCGGTTATGGCACCATCATTGCTCTCTGTTTTTACAAGCCTGCATAACGGCTCGTTACAACCCAGGCGTTAAATTGATTCGCGATGCCCCACGTCCGGAAATGGGAGTCCTTGCTTGCCTCGCTCGGCGCCGAGGACGCCGTCCTGCTTTCGGTCAGTCCGTTTGATCCGGGCGGAAATCACCGTGTCTATCGTCATCGCGACAAGATCATCAAGGTTGTCATGGGCCACACCGATGAATGCGATGATCGCAAGTGGCGCCGCACGCTGGAAGAGGAATTCAGCCTGCTTGACGCATCCCGGGACATTGCGGCCGTCCCGGAACCCATTGCATTCAAAAAAAACGGGGCGGCCGAGATTCTGGTGCAACGCTACGTCGACGGCGAGGATATTTCATCCATGATCGAGCGGCGCCGCGCGCTGCCGCTGAAACTGCTGCTGCTGGATCTGCCGCTCGTTCTTTTTCGCCTGTCGGCGAAACGCATTTGTCATAATGATCTGGTCCCGCGCAACATTCTGGTGTCCGAACCCGGCACTCTGTACCTGATCGATTTCGATCAGGCGGAACAGACGTCGGTCATCGAGGCGCTGCTGCGAAACATCGGTCTGCTCAAGCGAGGTCACGTGAATAATTCACTGTTTACATTGTTCAGGAGTGCGGCAAAAGCGCGGCTGGGGCCGACCCGTACCAATCAGCTGCGCCGGCTGCTGGGCCGGGGAAATTCCAGTCACGCCGGCATTCCGCCGCTGCCCCCGGACAGTTCTCCACGGCTGCAGCAATTGAACGAGGCATGGCACATTGCGCAGGACTCGCACGCCAGCTCTCCCGGCGTGCCGGTCGCCTATTATTCACTGACCGTCGACAACTTCGGTTTTCCTGGAGAGCGGCCGTGGAGCGAACGCTGGGCCGTGCTGCGAACGCTCACCGACTATGAAGGCAAACGCATCCTGGAGCTGGGATGCAACATGGGACTGCTGTCCTGTTTCCTGCTGAGCGAGGAACGTGCGGCAGCGGCGCTGGCCATCGACGTCGATGCCGAAATATTGCGGGCGGCCGGGCACGTCGCCGATGCATTCGGCGTCCGGCCCACGTACCTGCAGGTCGATCTCGACGATCCCGAGCCATGGGAATCGCGGCTGCGCCCGTTCTCCGCCGACATCGTTTTTGCGCTGAATGTGCTGAACTGGGTGAAAAACCGTGACCGGCTGCTGCACTTTCTCGGGGAATGCCGACAGGTCATATTCGAAGGACACGAACCCTTCGACGTGGAAAAGGCCCGTTTCGAGGCAGTGGGATTTTCGAACATCCGGCTGGCGGCAATGACGGAACGCAGGCGCCCGCTGATGATCTGTCAGAAATAGATTCGGATCCGGCCTCGCAACCGGGGCTCACGATGGCTGCGCCGGCATCGCCGTCGCTCCGGCGGCTGCCTGAATCTCCGCACGCATCCGCGGCAGGCTCTGCGGGTAGCGCTGCTGAAGAAACCGGATCAGATTTTCGCGCAGGTAGCACCGCAGATCCCACGCCGTTCCGGCATCTTTCGCATCGGCCAGTGCGCGCAACTCGATGGTGTATTCCTTCGCATCCGAAACCTGCAGCACGCACACCGACCCCAGCCATTTGTCGGTGGTCCTGACCAGGCGCTCCAGTTCCTCGCGCACCTCGTCCACCGGGACGCTGTAGTCGACATAAAGATAGACAGACCCCGGCAGATTGGCCTTTTTTTCGTCCAGTTCTGAAACGGGTGCTCGAGAAAATACGAAATCGGCAACACGATGCGGCGCA
>JBDZVW010000019.1:0-5231 GCA_040255885.1 Betaproteobacteria bacterium | reverse complement strand
CAGCGGCCCCGGGAAATAGTGGCCGCCTGTCCCAATTCCCGGTCACCGGTGTGCGAACGGGTTTCAGCAAGGGTTCCCACCACTTGCAGATGGGCGATGACTGTATATAATTACAGTATCAGAAAGAATCCATGGAACCGCTGACGCCTCGCCAGTCCGCCATCCTCGACTGCATCCGTGATCACCTCGAGGCCACGGGCATGCCGCCGACACGCGCCGAAATCTGCAGCGCAATGGGATTTCGCTCGCCCAATGCCGCGGAAGAACATTTGCGGACGCTGGTGCGCAAGGGTGCCATCGAAATGCTGCGCGGCGCCTCGCGCGGCATCCGGCTTGCCGAAGCGCCCGGCATCCCGGTGGTCGGGCGCGTGGCGGCGGGCCAGCCGGTGCTTGCCGTCCAGAACATCGATGCACGCTATCGCATCGACCCGGCATTGTTTTCCCCGCGTGCCGATTATCTGCTGCGGGTAGTAGGTCGAAGCATGCGCGACGCCGGCATCCTCGATGGCGATCTGCTCGCCGTGCATCGCACACAGGCATTCAGGAACGGCCAGATCGTGGTGGCACGGCTGCATGACGAGGTGACGGTCAAGCGCATCCGGCGCCGCCGCGGCATCGTGGAATTGCTGCCCGAAAATCCGGAATTCCAGCCCATCACTGTCGATCTGCGGCGCGAGGAATTGGAAATCGAAGGCGTCGGAGTGGGCGTTATCCGCAACGGCAAATTGCCATGAGCCCCCTCGATTCCGTTCTCGCGCGTCCCGACATCTGGCGCGGTGATCGGCTGGCGGCAGCGTGCCGGCCGGGCGTGCCGACCGGTTACGCAGCGCTCGATGCGGAACTTCCCGGCGGCGGCTGGCCGGCGGGTGCGCTCACCGAACTGCTGCTCGATGGTGAAGGCATCGGCGAGATGCAGCTTCTGATGCCGGCGCTGGCGCGGCTTTCCCGCAGCGGCAGGCTGATCGCCCTGATCGCGCCGCCTCATATTCCATATGCTCCGGCGCTCGCCGCCGGTCTCGACCTTGCGCAATTGATGGTCGTTGCCTGCGCCGCCTTTCGGGAAACGCTGTGGGCAACCAGGCAGGTATTGCGTTCCGGCGCCTGTGGCGCGGTGCTCGCGTGGCTGTCACCGGTGAAATACACCGAACTGCGCCACCTTCAGCTCGCAGCCGAGGAAGGCCGCACCGTCGCCGCGCTGTTCCGCACCACACGCGCCGCCGCGCAAGCTTCGCCGGCGCCGTTGCGGCTGACGCTCGCGCCGGCCGACGGGCAGCTCGCAATCGACATCATCAAGCGTCACGGACCCCGGCTGCGGACGCCGTTGCGGATCGCCGTGACGCGGCCGATTTCCGACCCCAATGTACTGGATAGCCTGCCACTTCCCGCGCCTGCCGCTGGAAACATTTCTGCGCGGTCTGCCATCATCCGTTAGCGCGTCCCGAGCGCTGGCAATCGTCGATGACGGCGCGGTACTGATGTGCAATGGACACGCGCAGGCGCGGGGCATCCGCCGCGGCATCAGTCTTTCCACCGCCTATGCTCTGGCGCCACAACTGGAAACGAAAAGACGCGATGCGGCGCTTGAAGCAGCAACCATCGCGCGCCTCGCCGCGTGGTGCGGACAGTTCACACCCAATGTTGCGCCTGACTCCGCCGGTTTCTGCCTGCTCGACGTCAGCGGCAGTCTCAGATTGTTCGGCGGGATCGCCTCCATCATCGGCGAACTGCGCAAAGGCTTTTCCGATCTTGGTTTCTCGACCGTTATTGCCGCGGCTCCCACCGCCCGCGGCGCGCAGCTGCTCGCCCGCGCCGGCCGTGAAATCGCGATCGGGACTCTGCAGGATCTCGCCGCCGAACTGGGCAAGCTTGCAGTGCGCACGCTCGACTGCACGCCGGCGACGTTTGCCACATTGCGCGCGGTTGGTGTGAATACCCTGGCGGACTGCCTGCGGTTGCCGCGCAGTGGGCTCGCACGCCGCTGCGGGCAGCCACTGCTCGACGATCTCGATCGCGCACTGGGGCGGCTGCCCGACTCGAGGAAATTTTTCGTGCCGCCGGAGCGCTTCACGGCCAGGCTCGAACTGCCGTCGGAAGTCGAGCATGCCGAGGCGTTGCTGTTTGCCGTACGCCGACTGCTCGTCGAGCTTTCCGGTTTCCTCGCCGCCCGCGCCGGCGGCGTGCAGCGCATCACGCTCGGACTCCTGCACGGCGACGCGCCGGACACCAATATCGCAATCGGACTTTCCGCTCCCGGCCGCGACGTCACGCGTCTCAGCCTGCTCGCCGGTGAGCGCCTGGCGAGAGTCGCGCTGAAACAGCCGGTGCGCGCGATCACGCTTCGCGCAAACGAAATCGTGCCGCTCCCCGGCCGCAGCCTCGGGCTGTTCCGCGACGGTAACGAGACCGACGACCGCGCAAGGCTGATCGAGCGGCTGCGCGCACGGCTGGGGCCGGATGCGGTGCACGGCATCGCGGTCCATCCCGATCATCGCCCCGAACGCGCATGGTGCCGCTGCGAACCGGGAGCAACGTTCACCGTCCACGCGTCTTCCGCGCCTCAGTCCGCAACAAGCGCAGCCCCCAGGTTTTCGCAGACTGCGGCACTCCGTAAAAAACGCCCGGCATCCACGGCATCGGGCAACGCCTTCCGTCCGGTGTGGCTTCTGCGAAAACCGCGACTGCTTTCCGAGAACGGCGGCGCGCCGCAATTCGATGGACCGCTCGTGCTGCTTTCGGGCCCCGAGCGCCTCGAAGCGGGCTGGTGGGACGGCGCCGACATCGCCCGCGATTATTTCATCGCCCGCGCGCCGGGCGCATCGCTGCTGTGGATCTATCGCGAGCGCCGCGAGCCGGCCGGATGGTATCTGCATGGCGTTTTCGGGTGAGCCAATGCTCAACTACAGCCCGCGGCTCAAATCACTCGCTCGCGATCTACGTTCCGGCATGACCGACAGCGAGCAATTGTTGTGGTCACGGCTGCGCGGAAAGCAGATCGCTGGAGCGCAGTTCTATCGCCAGAAGCCGGTCGGTAAATACATTGTTGATTTTTACGCGCCCAAAGCACGGCTGGTGGTGGAGATTGATGGTTCGCAGCATTTCGCGGCGGAGAATGTTGTCCGGGATGCTGAGCGGGACGCCTGTTTGTCACGGCTGGGATTGAAAGTTTTGCGCTTCGATAATCGTCAAGTTCTGAAGGAAACCAACGCTGTTTTGGAGATCATCCTGCGAGTAGTGACAAAAAGATCGAGTACCGGAAACTACAGGGTTCCGGATCTGGCCGCCCAAAATCCCCCCTGCCCCCCTTTTTCAAAGGGGGGTAAAGAAAAGGCGACTCCCCTTTTTGAAGATAATGCAGTCGCAGTTCTCCCGTTTGAAAAAGATATAAATGTAGTTCTCCATTTTGAAGATGATCCAGATGCAGTTCCCCCCTTTGAAAAAGGGGGGCGGAGGGGGGATTTATAGCCGATGCCTTCCACTCTCCCTCAATACGCCGAGCTGCACTGCCTCAGCAACTTCACCTTCCTGCGCGGCGCGTCGCATCCGGAAGAACTGGTGCAGCGTGCGCACAAACTCGGCTATTCGGCGCTCGCGATCACCGATGAATGCTCGCTCGCCGGTGTGGTGCGGGCACATGTCGCGGCGAAGGCATGTGGACTCAGGCTCATCATCGGCACCGAGATCGCGCTCGCCGACGGACCGCGGCTGGTTCTGCTCGCGACCGACCGCGAAAGCTATGGCAACCTGTCGGCACTGATCGCGCTCGGCAGACGGCGCGCAAAAAAAGGCGATTACCGGCTGACGCGCGCCGATCTGGGATCGGGCGTGCCCGGCTGTCTGGCGCTGCTGCTTCCGGATCAACAACCCGATTCCGATTCCATGCGTTTCATTGCCGAACGCTTTCCACAGCGCACATGGATCACCGTGGAACTGTTTGCCGGCGCAAATGATTTCGCGCGCCTGGCAATGCTGCGCCAGCTCGGCGCAAGCCTCGGCTTGCCGCTCGCCGCGAGCGGCAACGTGCACATGCACCGGCGCTCGTGCCGGCCGCTGCAGGATACGCTGGCCGCGATCCGTCTCGGCATCCCGGTCCATCAGCTCGGACAGGCGCTGCATCCGAACGCGGAGCGGCATCTGCGCAGTCTGGTGCGGCTGGCACGGGTCTACCCGCCCGAACTGCTCTCCGCAACCGTCACCATCGCGCAGCGCTGCACTTTCTCACTCGACAGCCTGCACTACGAATATCCGGAAGAAGTGGTGCCGCCTGGAGAAACCGCAACGAGCCGGTTGCGGGCGCTGACCGAAGACGGGTTGAAGCGGCGGTTTCCACAGGGCGTGCCGCAGAAAGTCCGCCGGCTGATCGAGCACGAACTGGCGCTGATCACGGAGCTGGGTTACGAGCATTTCTTTCTGACGGTCGAAGACATCGTGCGTTTCGCACGGGGGCGCGGAATCCTGTGTCAGGGACGCGGCTCGGCCGCCAACTCGGCGGTGTGCCATGCGCTCGGCATAACGGAGGTCAATCCCGAACAGCAGGAAGTGCTGTTCGAGCGTTTCGTCTCGCGCGAGCGGCGCGAGCCGCCCGACATCGACGTCGATTTCGAGCATCAGCGGCGCGAGGAGGTGATTCAGTATATTTATCGGAAATACGGCCGTGATCGGGCCGCGCTCACCGCCACCGTCATCCGCTACAAGCCGAGAAGCGCGCTACGCGACGTCGGCAAGGCGCTGGGATTCGATCTGCCGCAAGTGGATCGGCTCGCCAGGTCACTGGCGTGGTGGGACGGGCGGCAGGTACTGCCGGAACGGCTGGCGGAAGCCGGTTTCGATCCGCGCAGCCGGATCGTCCGGCAATTGATTGTGCTGGTCAATACGCTGGTCGGCTTTCCGCGCCATCTGTCGCAGCATGTCGGCGGCTTCGTCATCTCGCGCGGTCCGCTGGCGCGCCTGGTGCCGATCGAAAACGCGGCGATGGCGGAGCGCAGCGTGATTCAATGGGACAAGGACGACATCGATGCGCTGGGTCTGCTCAAGGTTGATGTGCTGTCGCTCGGCATGCTGTCGGCGATACGCCGTGCGCTGGATCTGATCAACCATCATCGCGGCACCGCGCTTGCGATGGGCAACATTCCCCGGGAAGATCCCAGTGTCTATGAAATGATCAGCTGTGCCGATACCGTCGGCGTGTTCCAGATCGAATCGCGCGCGCAGATGTCGATGCTGCCGCGGCTCAA
>JBDZVW010000287.1:0-4014 GCA_040255885.1 Betaproteobacteria bacterium | reverse complement strand
ATCCGTTCCGGCTGCAGGGCCAGAAAACGATCGCGTTCGAGGTGATCGAAGCGCTCGGCGACGCGCCCGACTACCATATCCTGCCGGTGGGCAACGCCGGCAACATCAGCGCGCACTGGATCGGTTATTCGGAGGCGGTTTGCGAGCATACGCAGGCGTGCGCGTTCTGCGACGGAAACTGCGGCTACCATCAGAAAAAAATCGCCACCCGCCGCCCGGTGATGGCCGGCTATCAGGCGGCCGGCGCGGCACCGATCGCGACCGGCCGGATCGTCGAGAATCCGGAGACGATTGCGACCGCGATCCGCATCGGCAACCCGGTGTCGTGGCAGCAGGCGCTGGCGGCGCAGAAGGAATCCGGCGGCTGGATCGATGCCGTGACCGATGACGAAATTCTGGCCGCGCAAAAACTGCTGGCGCAAAACGAAGGCGTATTCTGCGAACCGGCGTCGGCGACGTCGATCGCGGGCATGATCAGGGATCTGAAAAGCGGACGTATCGCCGACGGCAAGACCATCGTCTGCACGCTCACCGGCCACGGCCTGAAGGATCCCGATACGGCGATCGCGCAAAGCGTGAAGCCGCTGACGGTGAAAGCGGAAAAGAGTGAGATCGAGCGGATCATCGAGGGCGGTCTGAAAAGATAACGAACCGCCAAGGCGCCAGAGACGCCAAGAGAAAGCAAATCAAAAGCAACTGCAACCGCAGAGGCGCAAAGGCGCAGAGGAACGCAAAGGAAAACAAAAACCAAATCAGCGGTTCTTTGCGGTTTTTCTTTGCGCCTTTGCGGTTATTGTTTTTCTCTGCGTTTTCTCTGCGTCCCTGCGCCTCTGCGGTTATCGCTTTTGTTCTCGTCCTTCTTGGCACGCTTGGCGTCTTGGCGGTTCATCCTCAAGTTTCAAACCGCATCGACAGATCCACCGCCTCGATATCCTTCGTCAGGCTGCCGACCGAAATGCGGTCAACGCCGGTTTCGGCGATGGCACGGACCGTATCGAGCGTGATGCCGCCGGAGGCTTCGAGCTGTGCGTGTCCGGCGGCGATGCGTACGGCTTCGCGCATCATGTTGGGCGGCATGTTGTCGAGCAGGATCATTTTTGCGCCGGCAGCCAGTGCTTCTTCGATCTGCTCCAGCGTTTCCACTTCGATCTGAATCCATACGCCGGACGGCGCAATGCGGCGCGCCCGCGCCAATGCCGGTGCAATGCCGCCGGCGGCGGCGATGTGGTTTTCCTTGATCAGAATGCCGTCGTAAAGGCCGAGCCGATGGTTGGTGCCGCCGCCGGTGCGTACCGCATATTTCTGCGCGATGCGCAGCCCGGGCAGCGTCTTGCGCGTGTCGACGATCACCGCGTGCGTGCCGGCAATGGCGGTCACGTAACGGCGTGTCCTGGTTGCGACCGCGGACAGCAGCTGCAGGAAATTCAGCGCGGTGCGTTCGCCGGTCAGCAGGGATTGCGCACTGCCCCCGATCGAGGCCAGCCGCGTTCCGGCCGCCACCGTTTCGCCGTCGGCCGCGAACCATTTGATTTCGACGCCGGGATCGAGCTGCCGAAAACAGGCGTCGAACCAGGGCTGTCCGCACAGCACGGCTTCGGCTCTCGATACCACGGTGGCATATGCGCGCGTGTCGTTCCGGATGAGCTGTGCCGTGTAGTCGCCGCTGCCGACATCCTCTGCGAGCGCCGCGGAAACGTTGCGGCGGATTTCGGATGCGATTTGCATGTCAAGTGTATTTCTGGTCATGATGGCATTCTAGCGCAACCGTGAGCCGCCGCGTCTTGCATCGCGTACGCTTTATCACTATCCTGCGTCGCAGCGGCGCCGCGGCACGGCAAAACCGGAAATCCGAAGGAGGGCAGTCATGGCACGTCTCGTCAAACGCACGCACACCAGTCCGTACAAGCTCGCCATCGGCGGCGAGGAGAAATACATCTGCCGCTGCGGACTGTCGAAGAATCAGCCGTTCTGCGACGGATCGCACAAGAAGACCGCGGACGAGGCGCCGGACAAGCTGTACTGGTACGATGACGCCGGCACGCGTCACGAGCACGCGGACGATTTTCCCGGCATTCGGACTTTCTGAAGACTCAGCGTTCCGCCAGCAGCGCGTTGGCGTAGTCGAGGCGTTCGATCAGCACCTGTATCAGCGCCTTGTTGAACTGCACCTGGCAGGCCTCGGTTGCCTTGTTGATTGCGCTGCCCTTGATTTCGAGCGCAGCCACGGGTGATTGTGCGCGGATGGTGGTGGCGCGCTGCCTGACACGCTCGCTCATGTACGGAATCTCCCCGAAGCAGCCGCCGCGATTGATCGCGCTGAGCGGCTTGCCGCGCAGCGTGACGTCGACTTCGCCGGATACCAGGATAAAGAAGCTTTCCCCCTGCTCGCCTTCGCGAATGATGATGTCGCCGGCCGGCAGCATCCGCCACACGCCGATGCGCAGCGTTTCCCACAGCTCGGCATCGGTGAAGTAGCGGAAGAAATCCAGGCTGCGCAATTCGTGAAACTTCTGCGAGTCGGAAATCGTTTCGCCGCTGAGCTGCAGCGTCGAAAACGCCTTGGTGAGGTCGCGGCCGAATTCGATCCATGACTGGTAGCGGCTCTCCCGGCTCTTGGCCATCGCATGCATGATGATGGTATCGAGTAGCGGCGGCAGTTCCGGCCGCAGCGTGCGCGGCGGCGGCGGCGGACGGTTCAGTATCTGATAGATCAGGTTGACCTGGCTGGTGGCCTGGTACGGCAGGCGGCCGGTGACCAGCTTGTACATCACCACGCCCAGCGAATAGATATCGGTCTGATGGGTAATTTCCTCGAGCCGCACCTGTTCCGGCGACATGTATGCCGGCGAGCCGATGCCCATGATCTGCGTGCTCTGATGTTCCTTGGCGTGGCGCTGCAGTGACGCGCCGAAGTCGCTGATCTTGATGTCGCCGTCCTCGCCCATCAGGATGTTGCCGGGCTTGATGTCGCGATGGATGACGCCGTTCTGAAACGCAAAATCCAGCGCGCGAATGCACTTGAAGACGATTTCGACCACCTTGCCGAGCGGCAGCAGCGTGGCCGGCGAGGCATGCGAGTCGAGCGTGGTGCCCGGCACGTACTCCATGACCAGGTAACTGTAGCTGTTTTCGACGGCGGCGTCGAAAATCTGCACGATGTGGGGATGATCGAGCTTGCCTGCGAGCAGGGCTTCGTTGATGAAGCTCTTCTTCAGCAACTTGAACGTCTTGGGATCGACGTCGGCGTTCGGCAGGAAGACTTTCAGCGCCACGTCCCGTGCGTTGACCGAATCATGTGCCAGATAGACATGACTGGTCGCGCCGTCACCAATCTTGCGTGACAGCTGGTAGCGCCCGATACGGTCCGGAACCGGAATATCCATGCCCGCGATTGTAGAGCCGAATCGGTGAATGTTCACGTGCCGCGTGTGCGGCGCGGCGGTGGCCGTCAAAGCAAGACGGGGCGCGGTTGACAACGGTGCGCACGATTCTTGCTCATCACTCCGCCGGGACGATCGGACGTGCAAAGGCGCGAATCAGGGAGATCGCGGGGGCAACAGGGGGGTCGTTCCAGACAGGCAGCATGACAATACCGGCCGCGGCGGCGTCGAGCCGCCGCGAAACCGGATCAATAAAAGTTCGACGAAGCGTTGTCGGGGCAAATGGGTGCGAAGCGCGCATCACCGTAACAGTACCGCAATGCGGCTTGCCGAAGCGAGGCGAGCGGCACTAAGGGTCCGGCCGTGTCACAAAGTGACGCCTGCCGACAGGTTTTGCGCAAAAACGGATGGATACAACACGTTTCAGGAGGGTTGGTTGGAAGGCAGTCTGACAGGGATGAAGGTGATGGTGATCGACGACAGCACCACCATTCGCCGCAGCGCCGAGCTGTTTCTGTCGCAGGCGGGGTGTGAAGTGATCCTGGCCGAAGACGGTTTCGCCGCGCTCGCAAAAATCGGCGACCATCGTCCCGACCTGATCCTGGTCGACATCATGATGCCGCGGCTGGACGGC
>JBDZVW010000018.1:0-16153 GCA_040255885.1 Betaproteobacteria bacterium | reverse complement strand
CCGGAAGATTTCAGCCGCATGCGGCTGCCGTCGCAACTGAAGCCGCTGCGCGGCCGGCTCTACGGTCTGACGATCCGTCCCGAGCGCCTGCAGCGCGTGCGCAACGAGCGCCGGCCGGGCTCGCCGTACGCAATGCTGGACAACTGCATTTTCGAGGTGCGCGAAGCCGAGGCGCTGATGCGCCAGGAAGGCATTCCGTATCTTGATGTCACGTCCAAATCGGTCGAAGAGCTCGCGGTCACGATCATGCAGGACGCGCAGCTGACGCGGCGCATTTATTGAGCGGGCGGCACATGGCCATGATGGATACCGGAAAAACGGCTTGGCACATCCATGCAGGTCGGATTAGCCTGCAAGGTGTAATCCGACACAGATATCAAAACGTCAGGTTGGCGTTTTACAGCTAAGCCACGTTTTAACAATTCATTCCGGTGGACGCGCTCCGCGTGCCGCTAAATTGGGACATTGCGTTGCATGGGGGGCGGTGCGAATGACTGCAGCCATTTTCTCTTTCGTCGGCGTCGTCATCGGCGCCGCACTTCAATACTTCTTTACTCGGCACTTGGACAATCTTCGCGCACGCCGAGATGCAAGAACCAAGGCATACACCGACTATCTCAGGCGTGTTAGTGAACACGCCAACCGTGGCCAGATGCATTCGTCGGATGAGCATGAACTCGGGGCTCGAACCGCCGATGCAAAATGCCGCGTCTGCCCGTATGGCTCCTCTCAGGTAGTGGAGGCGTTTGCAAAGTTTGAAAGGCTAGGTGCAACAATGAATAGCCAGGAGCAACAAGTAGCCTTTACCCACATGGTAGCCATCATGCGTCATGACTCCATGAGTTTTGCTCGTGTTACACCAAGCGGTCTACAAACAGTTCTTCTCGGCGTGGATCGGCGTGCAACGTAACTGTTCGTCCAAGCGAACGTGCAAAAAACGCGCACCGCTCAACTCGAGCGTTATGTAACTCGATACTCGACACGTTACGGGTTACACTATAGCTGATGATACGCAGCTTCAACCACAAAGGACTGGCTAACTTCTTCACGTCTGGTAGTACTGCAGGCATCCAAGCCGCACACGCCAGACGTCTCCGGCTCATCCTCGGTAGGCTCAACGCTGCGTTGCTCGTCAAAGACATGAACCTGCCCGGCCTGCGCCTGCACGAACTCACGGGTAACCGTCGGGGAACATGGCCTGTCACGGTAAACGGGAACTGGCGTGTAACGTTTCGTTTCGAGGACGGAGACGCCGATGTAGTGAACTACGAGGATTATCACTGAGGTCTCATCATGCGCATGCACAACCCACCCCATCCTGGCGAAGTACTCCGGGAACTGTGCCTGGAGCCCCTTGGCATTTCCGTCACTGACGCTGCGCAAGCACTTGGCACCAGCCGAAAGACTTTGAGTGCAATTCTCAATGGCAAGGCCGGAATTAGCCCGGAAATGGCGCTACGCCTCTCCATTGCGTTCGATATGTCGCCAGAGAGCTGGTTGACCCAACAATCACAGTATGAACTTTGGCAGGCCAAGCAGCATCGTAAGAAGCTACACGTCAGAAAATTGGTGGCTGCGTAGCAATGACCACATAACAAGGCGTTTTCGTTTCAGGTGGCAACCGCTGACCAGGCCGAAACGAGCCGCTATTGGAACGCAATCGTCGGCAACGGTGGTCAGGAAAGCGCATGCGGCTGGTGCAAGGACAAGTGGGGCTTGTCGTGGCAGACAACGCCGATCGCTCTGACGAAAGCGATCACCGATCCCGACCCTGCTGCCGCAAAGCGTGCGTTTGACGCGATGATGCAAATGAGCAAAATCGACGTCGCTGCAATCGAAGCAGCACGTCGTGGTTGAGATGCCGGTACTGCCACAAGGCGTTCGTCGCGCCGCTCACGACGCGCCCGGCCGCCAGCGAAGCAGGTAGCGCTCCAGCCGGTTGATGCCGAGGTCGATTAGCAGCACCACCACCGAGGTCAGGATCAACCCGGCGAACACGCCGGTGGTGTCGAACACGCCCTGCGCCTGTGCCACGACGTAGCCGATGCCGCGCGCCGAGCCGATGTATTCGCCGACCACCGCGCCGACCAGCGCGAAGCCGATGCTGGTATGCAGGCTCGAAAAGATCCACGCCATCGCCGACGGCAGATAGACGTGATGCAGCATCTGCCAGTCGCTCGCCTGCAGCATGCGGACGTTGTTGCGGATCGCCGGATCGACCTCGCGAATACCCTGGAAGGTATTGAAAAACACGACGAAGAACACCAGCGTAACGCCGAGCGCGACCTTGGACGCGACACCCAGCCCGAACCACAGAATGAAGATCGGCGCCAGGATCACGCGCGGCAATGCGTTGAAGGTGCGGATGTAGGGATCGAACACCCGCGCCAGCAGCTCGACGCGCGCCAGCGCGAATCCCGCCGCGACGCCGGTCAGCGTGCCGATGATGAACGCCAGCATCGCCTCCAGCAGCGTCACACCGAGATGCGGCCAGATGTAGCCGCTGACCATCCAGTGCCATATCTTGAGCGCAATCGCCGACGGCTCGCTGAAAAAGAACGGATCGAGCAGCCCGGCCGCGACCAGCCCCTGCCAGACACCGACGAACAGCACGAAGACACCGAACTGCAATGCCATGACCGTCGTACGGCTGGCGCGCCGCGTGCCCTGCGAGCGGGCGAGTCCGAGGTCTTGCACGTCGCGCGTCATGATCGTGCGCCGTCTGCCTGCGAGCGCTTCACCTCGATGCGCAGATCGTCCCAGATCTGGCGGTAGAGCGCGGTGAACTGCGGCGTCAGCCGGATCTCCGAGACGTCGCGCGGCCGCGGCAGATCGACCGGATAGCGGCCCTTGATGCGCGCGCCCGGCCCGGCGGTCATCACCACCACTTCGTCGGCAAGCGCGATCGCTTCTTCCAGATCGTGCGTGATGAAGAGCACCGTCTTGCGGGTTTCCTGCCACAACCCCAGCAGCTCGTTTTCCATGTTCTGCCGCGTCTGCACGTCGAGTGCGCTGAACGGCTCGTCCATCAGCAGGATGCGCGGATCGACGATCCAGCTCTGCGCGACCGCGACGCGCTTGCGCATGCCGCCGGACAGCTGGTGCGGAAAACGGTCCTCGAAACCAGCCAGCCCGATGCGCGTCAGCCACTGGCGCGCCCGGCTCACCGCCTCACGCCGCGGCAGCCGCCGGAAGGTCAGCCCCAGCATGACATTGTCAAGCACGGTGCGCCACGGCAGCAGCGCGTCCTGCTGAAACAGATAGGCGGCGGAACGGTTGGTGCCGCGCAGCGCCTCGCCGAAGACGCGGACGCTGCCGTGCGGCGGCTCCAGCAGCCCGGCGGTCACGTTGAGCAGCGTCGACTTGCCGCAGCCGGACGGACCGACGATCGCGAGAAAAATGCCGTCCCTCACGGTGAGCGAGACGTTCTGCAGCACGCTGTGAACGTCACCCGCCGGCGTTGCGAAGCGCACCGTTACATCATCGACCTCGACCGCCGCGGCCGCCCTGCCCGCTCTTTCCGCCGCATCCACCCGCTGTGTCCGCCGCCGCTATTTCGCGATTCCGAGGCTGGCGTCGGCTTTTTCCGCGAACTGGTTGGTATAGGTCTTCGACAGATCGACGTGCGCGTTCGCGACCGCCGGCACCGACTGGCTGAACACCTCCAGCACTGCCTGCGCGCCCTTCGGGTCCATGCGTCCGTCGGTCGAGTACATCGGCAGCGTGTTCTTCAGCGCGGCGAGATAAAGCTGCTTGTTGCCGCCGACCAGATCCTCCGGCATCTTCGCCATGACCTCTTCGGCACTGTGGCTGTGAATCCATTTCAGCGTCGATACGATCGCGTCGGTCAGCGCCTGCGCTTCCTTCTGGTGCGATTGTATCCAGGATGCCTGCGTGTACAGCGCACCGCCCGGATAATGACCGCCGAATACCGCAACGGTGTCCTTCTCGGTGCGCGTATCACTCAGTATCCGCAGGTCCTTGTATTTCCCCTGCAGCAGCGTCACCGCCGGGTCCAGCATCACCGCGGCATCGATCTGTCCGCGCTCCATTGACGCCACCGCGGTCTGCCCAAGCCCGACGCCGATCACCGGCACCCGGTTCGGATCCACGCCGTTTTTCTTCAGCAGGTATTTGAGGAAAAAGTCCGTCGACGAGCCGGGCGCACTCACCCCCACCTTCTTGCCGGCGAGATCCTTCACCGACTTGATCGTGGCGGTATTTTTCGGCGCAATCACCAGCACCAGCCCCGGGAAGCGGTCATAGGTGACGAACGCCTTGAGCGCCTTGCCTTTCGGCACCAGTTCGACGCAATGATCGTAGTAGCCCGATACCACGTCGGCGCTGCCGCCGAGCACTGCGGTCAACGCCGCCGAGCCGCCCTTGAAGTTGATCAGATCGACGTCGACACCGGCCGCCTTGTAGGCGCCGATCTGCTGTGCCAGTACCGTCGGCAGATAGCACAGACATCCCGCTCCGCCGATCGCGATCTTCACGTGCGGCAGCGCATCCTTCGCTGCCGCTCCGCCGACGACCAGCATCAGCGCTGCGGCCACTCCCAGCATCCGTGCCATTACGCCTTTCACTGACATGATCTGCCTCCTTCGTTGCGTTCACATCGTGATTGCCATCGCCGCCGATCCAACCGCTTTCCGCGCGATGCGCCGTTTCGGCGGCATGCCCTTCCAAGGCCGAAAACTTTATCATCAATGCGCCGACCGGCGCCAGCCAACCCGAGGCGTTGCCGACGAAATAGGTCATTCCGTCATCCCAACCCTTCGATCCCTCACCCCTGCCCGTCTCCGGAGGAAAAGGGGCACATGAAGCTTCCTTCTTCCTCCGGGAGAAGGAATGAGGATAAGGGCGCACCAAGGGCGAGGACAGGAAGGGACAGGCACTTTGCCCGAGATGCTTGGTCCTACGGCATATCCGGTTTTAGATACCGGCCTCTCAGGAACCGGGATTGCCTTTCGTCCGCATCTGCCTGACCCGCTCAAACAGGCACACCGCCGCCGCCGCGCCGGCATTCAGCGACTCGCTGCCGTCGGCCATCGGAATGCATACCGTGTGCTGCGCGGCCGCGCGCAGTGCCGGGCTGAGCCCGCCGCCCTCGTTGCCGACCACCAGCGCCAGCCGCCCGCCGAGATCGGCGTCGAACACCGACGTGGCGGCCGCCGCATCGGTCGCGACCACGCCGCCGGAAAACGCTGCGACGAACGCCGGCAGATCGACGTGCTCGTGAATCGCGATGCGGAAGTGCGCACCCATTCCGGCGCGCAGCACCTTCGGCGACCACGCGTACGCGCAGTGCGCCGACAGCAGCGCCGCATCGGCACCGGCCGCTGCCGCCGAGCGCAGGATCGATCCCATGTTGCCGGGATCCTGAATGTCCTCGAGCAGCACACAGAAGCGGATGTCCGCCGGCCGCAGCGGCATCGCCGGCACCGCGCCAAGTGCGAGAATTCCGGCCGGCGTCGCGACCGGCGAAAGCCGTGCGAACAGCGTGTCGTCGATGACCGCCGGCTCGATCGCCGACGCCCGACGCAGCAGCCCCGCGATCTCCGGCGATTCGAGCCCGCTCTGGCTCACCGCGAGATGCCGCGGCATGCCGACGTGGCTGAGGTACGCTTCAACCAGATGTGGGCCGTCGAGCAGCGCGAGCTGCGACTTGCGCCGCGCATGTGACGAATGCGCCAGTTTCAGCAGGTCGCGAAACAGCGGATTGTTGCGCGACGTGATCCGGCCGGAACTGCCGCTCATCGCGCGCAAGTGCGGAAGCCCGCGAACACGTCGCGCCGGTCCGGCGTATAGAAATTGCGCCAGGTGTTGCGGATCAGTGCCGGATGCGTCGCCAGGCAGCCGCCGCGCAGCGCCCGGTGATTGCCGAACCAGGGCTCGGAATATTCCTGGTACGGATCGCGCACGAAGCCGGGATACGGATTGAACCAGTCGGCGGTCCATTCCCACACGTTGCCGATCATCTGGCGGCAGCCCCACGCGCTGTCTCCGTCCGCACAGGCGGCAACGTCGACGCATTCTGCAGCGGCGCCATACAAATTCGCGTGCTGCGGTCGCGGCGCCGCATCGCCCCATGGGTAGCGACGCTTCACCGCTGCATTGCCCGGCACCGTGGCGGCAGCGAACTCCCATTCCGCTTCCGTCGGCAGCCGCCGCCCGGCCCAGCGGCACCACGCGTCGGCTTCGAACCAGTTGACGTGAATGACTGGAGCATGGTCGGCAAGCGGTACGATGTTGTCATAACGGCGCTGCAGCCAGCCGCCATTCCGCCGTTCCCAGTAAACCGGGGCGAGCGCCTGCACACTTTCGCGCCAGCGCCAGCCATCGTCGCTCCACAGCTCGCGGCGCATATAGCCGCCCTCATCGATGAACGCGGCGAACGCGGTGTTCGTCACCGGCGCACGCGCGATCGTGAACGGTGCCACCGTCACTTCGTGCGCCCACTTCTCGTTGTCGAACACGAAACCATCATCGCGACGGGCGCCGAGCAGAAAGGTTCCGCCGGCCACGTCGACGTCTCCGTGCAGCGGCCCGGCGCTGTCGGCTGCGGCGTGCGGCACTTGCGGCGATCGCGGATAGCCGAGCGTCTGCCGCGTGTACGTGAACGCTTCGCAGTGCATCTGTTCATGCAGCGCGGCCAGTTGAACGAAGTACGGCAGCCGCGGTTCGTCCTCCCGCTCGATACGCCGCACCACCCGCTGCAGCACGGCGTCGATATAGCCGCGCGTATCCGCGATCGACGGCAGCGGCAACCCCCAGCGCGTATCGTGCGCCACCGCCGCGGAATCGTACAGCGCGTCGGCACCATCCAGAATCGACGCGCCGAGCGCATCGCCGTCGCGCTGGCGCAAACACCAGCGTTCCTGGAACCAGCCCAGATGCCCGATTTCCCACAACGGCGGATTGACGATCGTCAGCTTCGGCCCCAGCAGCCGCTCGCCCGTCAGATCCTCGAACAGCTGCAGCGTGCGTGCGCGGGCATCGGTCAGCAGGCGGGTCAGATCAGCGGCCGCAGGCGCGGCCGGCAATGTCGGCATCGGAGTGTTGTATAGTTCGGGGGCTCGTCAATCGTCGAGTGTAGCCCGATCCGCCGTTGATGAAAATCGCCCTGGTCACGCCCGCTTCCGCCCAATCGCGCAGCGGCAACCGCAACACCGCCCTGCGCTGGGCGCGCCTCATGCGCGCAGCCGGGCATCGCGTCGGCATCGCAACCGTGTGGGACGGCGCCGATGCGGACGTCATGATCGCGCTGCACGCACGGCGCAGCCACGAATCGATCGCGCGCTTCGCCGCATGCCATCCGCAGCGGCCGTTGATCGTCGCGCTGACCGGCACCGATCTCTATCGCGACATCCGCAACGACCACAACGCTCAGGAATCGCTGCGGCTGGCCAGCCGGCTGATCGTGCTGCAGGACCAGGGCACACGGGAACTGGCGCCGGCGTTGCGCCGCAAGACCCGCGTAATCTACCAGTCGGTCAAGCCGGTTGCCGTGCAGGCGCCAATAACACGCCGGTTCGAAATTTGTGTCGCCGGCCATCTGCGCGACGAAAAGGATCCGTTCCGCGCCGCCGCCGCATTACGTTATCTGCCGCCGCAAAGCACGGCGCGCGTGATCCACATCGGACGTGCGCTGGACCGTGCAATGGACGACCAGGCACATCAATGGATGGCGCGCGAACCGCGCTACACCTGGCTCGGCGAACGCCCGCACTGGCAGACGCTGAGACGGCTGGCACGCGCGCACATCATGGTGATCAGCTCGCGCATGGAGGGCGGCGCCAATGTCGTCGGCGAAGCACTGGCAGCCGGCGTCCCGATCATCGCATCACGCATCCCCGGCAATGTCGGCATGCTGGGCGGCGACTACGCCGGCTATTTTCCGGTGACGAACGAGCGCGCATTGGCACGGCTGCTGTGGCGCGCCGAAAGCGATCCGGACTATTACCGGCTGCTCAAAAGGCAGTGCCGGGCACGGAAACCGCTGGTTTCACCGGCCCGCGAGCGCGCTGCCTTGACGCAGCTGCTTGTCGACATCGGGTAAAGGCTTTTTTACCACAGAGACACAGAGGCACAGAGAAAACAAAAAGGCATAACCGCAATGGCGCTAAGGCGCAAAGGAACGCAAAGGAAAAGCGAAATCGAAAATTCTTTACCGCTTTGCGGTTATCGTTTTTGTTGCCGTTAAAATTGATTTTGCCTTGCTCTGTGCCTCTGTGTCTCTGTGTCTCTGTGGTGAACAGCCATCACCCGATCATTGCCCCCGCCGTGGCGTCGATGATGACGATGATGCCGAGTGCGAGATTGACTGCCACCAGCACGCGAATCCGATTGAGCGCTGCGCCGCCGGCCGGCCAGTCCTGTGCTGCGACCGCGCGCTTGAGCCGCGCGTACGGCGCAATGACGACGTACGCGAAGATCAGCATCATCAACACCGCGATATAAAGCATGATGAAAATGTAGGTCGGAACGGGCGTCGCCTGCGCCACCATCGCCAACATGTAGAAGCCGCTGACCAGCAGTGCCGCCACCGTCACCCACACCCATGCGAAAAAACGCTCCAGCGTTGCCGCCCACAATGCGAGCCGCTGCGCCGGCGCCAGTATCCGCGCCGACGCGGGCCGCAGCGCGAAGTAGGCGAAGAACATGCCGCCGATCCATATCACGGCAGACAGAATATGAACAAGTAACGCCACTCTCATCGACCGCGCCTCCCGTAATGCGAACACCGCCCACCACCCCGCCCGCCTGCGGGTGCGACCGCGAAAGGAGGAGCAGGTGCCCGCGTAGCGGGTGCGACCCTGTAGCGGGAAGCGGGTGTCTCGATTCGCGGTCGCGCATCCTCTGCGCTGGCCGTTCCCCTTCGAGGGCCCTCGGCCGACGCTCCGCGGCGCCACCCCTCCTCAATAAGGAGGGGAAAATTCATCCCTCATTCTTCCGCCTTCATCCTTGCCTGCGCCGAGCAGCAGCCGCACCGGCGCGAAACTGCGGCGATGCACCGGACACGCACCATGCAGCTGCAGTGCCGCGAGATGTGCCGGTGTTGAATAACCCTTGTGCTGGTCGAAGCGGTATTGCGGATAGTGCTGGTGCAATGCGACCATTTCCGCGTCGCGCGCGGTTTTCGCAAGGATCGACGCGGCCGAGATTTCGGCAACCGTGGCGTCGCCGCGCACGATCGCGCGCGCTGCAATCGTCAGTTTCGGCAGCTTGTCTCCGTCCACCAGCACTTCGTCGGGCAGCACATGGAGCGCCTCGACCGCGCGCCGCATCGCCAGCAGGCTCGCCTGCAGGATATTGATGCGGTCGATTTCGTCCACCGATGCGCTGCCGACCGCCCATGCCGTTGCATGCGTTCGGATTTCCACGGCAAGACGCTCGCGCGTCTCCGGCTTCAGCACCTTCGAATCCGCCAGGCCTTCGATGACGACGGCTGAATCGAGAATCACCGCCGCCGCGTACACCGGACCGGCAAGCGGGCCGCGCCCCGCCTCGTCCACGCCGCAGATCAGCCGTGCGGCCGTCATGATGCTGCGGGTAACATCGGCAGAATGGCGTCGGCGACGCGTGCGGCATTGTTCTGCCGCAGTGTTCCGGCGATGGTTTCGAAGCGCCGCACCACGCGCTCGCGCACCGTTCTGTCGCGCAGCACGTTGAGCACCGCCTGCGCCAGGTTTTCCGCGGTCGCGTCTTCCTGCAGGAATTCCGGCACGATGAATTCTCCGGCGAGGATGTTCGGCAGCGCGACGTACGGTACCCGGCCGCGTCGCCGCACCATGCGCGCGGTGAGCTTCGACACACGGTAGGCGACCACCATCGGCCGCATCAGCAGCGCCGCTTCGAGCGTCGCGGTGCCCGACGCCACCAGCACCACATCGGCGGCCGCCATTGCGTCGTGCGCATGCCCGAACATCGCGGTTACCGGCAATTCGGCGGCATCATGGCGATGCAGCGCCGCCTCGAACAGCGCGCGCGTTTCACGGCTCGCCAGCGGCACCAGGAAGCGCGTCTCCGGCAGCGCGCCGGCGATGCGCCGCGCGGCGCCGATGAACGATTCCGCCATCAGCTCGATCTCGCTCTGGCGGCTGCCCGGCAGCAGCGCCACCACCGGCACGTCGGCGCGCAGCCGCAACTGCTCGCGCACCGTTTCGCGTGACGGATAATCGTGCAGCATGTCGGCGAGCGGATGGCCGACGTACGCGGCCGCTACGCCGGCACGCTCATAGAGCGGCGCCTCGAACGGAAACAGCGTCAGCATTTTCGATGCCGCCTGCCGGATCTGCCGGATGCGTTCGCCGCGCCATGCCCAGATCGCCGGACTCACGTAATGCACGGTCGGCACGCCGCACGCCCTGAGCTTGCGCTCGACGCCGAGATTGAAATCCGGCGCGTCGATGCCGATGTACAGCGCCGGCTTGTGCGCGCGCAGGCTGCGCAGCAGCGCGCGCCGGATCGCCAGAATCTCGCGCAGGCTGCGTATCACTTCGACGTAGCCGCGCACCGCGAGCTTCTCCATCGGGAACAGCACCTGCATGCCGGCCGCCTCCATCCGCGGCCCGCCGATGCCGCTGAACACGAGATCGGGACGCTGCCGCCGCAGCGTACGGATCAGCCCGCTGCCCAGCAGATCCCCGGACGCTTCGCCGGCGACGATCGCGATATTCATTCAGCGGACGATGCCGCGCTGTGACCGTTCGAGAAAATCCAGCAGCGGGCCGATCTCCGCACATTCGGCGCGCTGCGCGGCGAGCGTCTTCTTCGCGTCTTCCAGCAGCAGGCCCTCGCGGTAGAGCGTCTTGTAGGCACGGCGGATACACTCGATCGTCGCTGCGGAAAAGCCGCGGCGCTTCAGTCCTTCGACGTTGATGCCGTTGGCCTTCGCAAAGCTGCCGGCTGCCATCACGTACGGCGGGACGTCCTGCACCACGATGGAGCCGGCGGCGGTGATCGCATGCGCGCCCACCCGGCAGAACTGGTGCACGCCGGTGAAACCGCCCAGTATCGCGTGGTCGCCGATGTGCACGTGCCCGGCGAGCTGCGCATTGTTCGCGAAAACCGTATGGCTGCCGACCTGGCAGTCGTGCGCGATGTGCACGTAGGCCATGATCCAGTTGTCATTGCCGATGCGCGTGACGCCGGCATCCTGCGCGGTGCCGGTGTTGAAGGTGCAGAATTCGCGGATGGTGTTGCCGTCACCGATTTCGAGCCGCGTCGGCTCACCGCCGTATTTGCGGTCCTGCGGAATTTCGCCCAGCGACGCGAACTGGAAGATACGGTTGTTGCAGCCGATGCGGGTATGGCCGGTGATCACGACGTGCGCGCCGATGCGGCAGCCGGCGCCGACCTCGACGTGCTCGCCGATCACGGTGTAGGGGCCGATCTCGACGTCGGCGGCGATGCGCGCGCCGTGCTCGACGATCGCGGTCGGGTGGACGGAACGGCGGGCGGACATCGCGGTCCCGGCGCCGCTCATTCAACCTCCGCGCGCGCGATGTTGCGTTTCACGCACATCAGCTCCGCCTCGGCGACCGTATCGTCGCCGACGCAGGCGCTGGCCGCGAACTTGCCGACTGCATTGCTCATGCGCGTGACCGATACCCGCAGCGTCAGCGTGTCGCCCGGAAACACCGGTTTCTTGAAGCGCGCCTTGTCGATGCCGGCGAAATAATAGATGCTCTTGCCGTCGTTTTTCGAACCGGCCGTCACCATGGCCAGCAGCGCCGCGGTCTGCGCCAGCGCTTCGATGATCAGCACGCCGGGCATCACCGGATGATGCGGAAAATGGCCGACGAAGAAAGGTTCATTGGCGGACACGTTCTTGATCGCGACGATGTTGCTGCCCGGTTCGTACGACAGCACGCGGTCGACCAGCAGAAACGGATAGCGATGCGGCAGACACTCCATGATCTCCTGAATATCCATTGCACTCATCGCTTGCTTCCCCTTGGTTTGGTCGATGCCCGTTCCATCCGGCGAACCTTGTGCGCCAGTTGGTCAAGATGCCGCAGATGCGCCGCATTGCGGATCCAGCGCTCGTGTGTCTCGAATGGATAGACGGATGTATAGGTGCCAGGACTGGCGATGGACCGCGAAATCAACGTGCCGCCCGATATTTCGACATGATCGGCAATCGTGATGTGGCCGACGATCATCGCTGCGCCGCCGATCCGGCAATAGCGCCCGACGCGGGTGCTGCCGGCGATGCCGACACAGCCGGCGATCACGGTGTGCGCGCCGATCACGCAGTTGTGGCCGATCTGGATCTGGTTGTCGAGCTTGACGCCATCCTCGATCACGGTGTCGTCGAGCGCGCCGCGATCGACCGTCGTGTTGGCGCCGATTTCGACATCAGCGCCGATCATCACGCGGCCGATCTGCGGAATCTTGAGCCAGCGCTCACCGTCGAACGCCATGCCGAAACCGTCGGCGCCGATCACGGTGCCCGAATGCAGCACCGCCCGCGCCCCGATGACACAGTCATGATACACGACGGCATTCGGATAGAGCCGGCTGTGATCGCCGATCACCGCGCCGTCGCCGACCACGCAGCCGGCACCGATCACCGCGTGTGCACCGATCTGCGCGCCGCGCCCGATCACCACGTGCGCGTCGATGCTGGCGCTGGCGTCGAGCTGCGCGCCGGCGCCGATCACCGCACTCGCATGCACGCCCGGCACATCGCGGCGCGGCGGATTGAACAGCCACGATACCTGCGCGAAATAGGCATAGGGATTGTCGCATACGATGCGCGGCAGCAGCGTCAGGTTGCGCGCGTCGCTGCCGACGATCACTGCGCCGGCGCGCGTCTTTTCCAGCCGGTCGCGATAGGCCTGCTGCGCCAGAAACGAAATATGCCGCGGTCCGGCGTTTTCGAGCGTCGCCACCTGCGACACGCACACCTCCGCATCGCCCACCAGTTCGCCCCCGAAGCGCTCCACGATCTCGCGCAGACGATAGTCCTTGCCGGATCCCGAATTCATCACCACACCATGCGTGTCCCTGCGTCCATGCGACACCCCGGCGCCGTTGCCGGAGCGGCCGGGCATTATTTCTTTTTCTTGTTCCCGTTGGCCTCGTCCGCCAGCGCCTGCAGCACCTGATCCGTGATGTCGATGCGCGGACTGCGGTACACCGCCTCCTGCAGGATCAGGTCGAAATGCTGCTGCTCGGCGATCTGCTTGATCACCTTGTTGGCCTTTTCGAACAGCGCCGTCAGTTCCTCGTTGCGGCGCATGTTCAGGTCTTCCCGGTATTCGCGCTGCTTGCGCTGGAAATCGCGCGACAGCCGCGCCAGCGTTTCCTCGCGCCGCAGCCGGTCGCTGTCGCTGATCGTCATGCTGTCCTTTTCCAGTTGCGCCTGCATGTCCTTGATCTTCTTGTCCATGCGCTGCAGCTCCGCGACGCGCGGCGCGAACTCCTTCTCCAGCCGCTTGCTCGCCTGTTCCGCCGGCACGGACTCACGGTTGATGCGATCGGCGTCAACGAAACCGATCTTCAGCGGCTCCGCCGCCTGCAGCGCAGGCGCCAGCGCCATCAACACCATCGCAATCGACAACCAGTAGACTCGCTTCAACATGTTCTCCTCGTCGTTAACGCAGGCTCATGCCGTGCAGCCCGCGTTGTTCTTGGAGACAGGTCGGGACGGACGCCGGCTGAGGGTGATTCGGGGACGCATCAAAACGTCGTTCCAAACGTGAATTGCAGCGCCTGCTTCTCGTCTCCGGGGAACGAGCGCAGCGCCTTCGCCACGCTGATCTTGAGCGGGCCGAGCGGTGAATTCCATGATACCGCCAGCCCGGTCGAATAGCGCAGGTCGCCCAACTGATAGGTATCGCCGACCATGCCGGTATCGACGAACCACGACAGCCGCACCGCCTTGTTGTCCTCCAGCCCCGGGAACGGAAACAGGAATTCGAAGTTGCCGAGCAGTTCATGGTTGCCGCCGAGCGGTGTGCCGTCGGTATCCTGCGGCCCGATGCTGGCGGTCTTGAAACCGCGCACCGTGGACACGCCGCCGATGTAGAAGTTCTTGTAGAACGGCAGCGGCTTGTTGCCGTAGCCGTTGGCATAGCCGATCTGCCCGTTCACGTACAGTGTGTAATTGCGGCTGAGCGGAAAGTACTGCGAATAGCGGTAGGACGCCTTGTAGTACTTCAGGCTGCCGCCGGGCAGCCCGGTCTCCAGCGTGGCGTGCTGATAGGAGCCCTTGGTCGGATAGATCACGCTGTCGCGGCGGTCGCGAATCCAGCCCACGGTTCCCAGGATCGAGGTCGCGGTGTCGCCGAACTGGTTGACGTAATCGAGGTAGCGCGTCGGGCTGTCCGAAAAGGTCGAAATGTGGGTGCGGTCGTAGCCGATCCCGTACTGGATGGTGTCGGTTTCCGAGATCGGCACCCCGAAACGCATCATCAGGCCGACCGAACTGGTCTGGTAATCGCCCAGCCCGAAATACGACGGATCGTAATTGCGCTTGTAGATGTCGAAGCCGCGGCTCACGCCATCGATGGTCCAGTACGGATTGGTGTACGACAGCGAATAGATGGTATTGACCCTGCTGCCGTTGACCTGCACCGACAGCGAATTGCCGGTGCCGAAGATGTTGTTCTGCGTGATGCCGCCCGACAGGATCAGCCCTTCGCCGCTGCCGAAGCCGGCGCCGAGCAGGATGGTACCGGTCGGCTTTTCCTTGACGTTGACGTTGACGTCCACCTCGTCGGGGCTGCCGGGGACGGCCGGCGTCTCGACGTTCACGTCATCGAAGAATCCGAGCTTGTCCACGCGCTCCTTGGAACGCTTGATGTTCTGCGCGTTGTACCACGCGCCTTCGAACTGCCGCATTTCGCGGCGGATCACGATGTCGCGCGTCAGCGTGTTGCCGGTGACGTTGATGCGCCGCACATAGACGCGCCGTCCGGGATCGACGAAAAACGTGAACGCGGCCTTGTGGTCCTTCTTGTCGAGCTCCGGTACCGCATTGACGTTGGCAAACGCATAGCCATCGTCGCCCAGGCGGTCGCCGATCGCCTTCGTCGATTCGGTGAGCTTCTTGCGCGAAAACACGTCACCGGGATGGATCTCGACCAGCTTCATCAATTCCGGTTTCGGCAACAGCGTCTTGCCCGCCAGCTTGACGTCGCTCACCGTGTACTTCGGTCCTTCCGTGATGTTGATCGTGATGTAGATGTTCTGCTTGTCGGGCGTGATCTGCACCTGCGTCGAATCGACGCGGAACTCCAGGTAGCCGCGATCGAGATAGTACGAGCGCAATGTTTCGACGTCGGCCGCGAGTTTTTCGCGGGAATACTGGTCGTTCTTCGTATACCAGGTGAAGAAGCCGGGCGTGCGCAGCGTAAACTGCTTCAGCAGCGTCTTCTCCGGAAAAACGTGTGCGCCGATGATGCTGATCTGGCGGATCTTTGCGACCTTGCCTTCGTCGACGGTGAAATTGATCGCCGCCCGATTGCGTTCCAGCGGCGTCACCGTGGTCGTCACGTTGACGTCGTAGTAGCCGCGCGACAGGTACTGACGCTTGAGCTCCTGCTCCGCCTTGTCGAGCAGCGACTTGTCGAAGATGCGGCCCTGGGCGAGACCGATGTGCGTCATCGCCTTGTCGAGCGTGTCCTTGTCGAACTGCTTGATGCCGACGTAATCGATCTGCGCGATCGTCGGACGTTCCTGCACTTCCACGATCAGCACGCCGTTCTGCTCTTCCAGCGTTACATTCTTGAAGAAGTCGGTTGCATAGAGCGCCTTGATCGCCTGCGATGCCTCGGCGTCGGTCATCGTGTCGCCGACCTTGACCGGCAGATAGCTGAACACGGTTCCGGCCTCGACGCGCTGCAGCCCCTCGACACGGATGTCCTTGATGACAAAAGGCTCAAAAGCCCACGCTGCGCCGGCGTAGCAGCACGCCAGCAACAAAAGGAACAAACTGCGCATCATTAAGTTAGCCGCTTATCAGCCGATTGATGTCGTTGTAAAGTGCAAAGGCCATCAGCGTGACCAGCAGCACCATGCCCACCTGCTGGCCGAACTCGATGACCTTGTCCGGAACCGGGCGCCCACGGAAAATTTCGACGATATAATACATCAAGTGCCCCCCATCCAATAACGGAATCGGCAACAGATTCAGCAC
>JBDZVW010000286.1:0-4035 GCA_040255885.1 Betaproteobacteria bacterium | reverse complement strand
CTTCGGCGCCGAAATCGGCCAGAACATGCGTCAGGATATTTCCGGCAACAAGTCGTGATAGATCTAGGACGCGCACACCCTCAAGCGGACGTTTCGTGTCGGCATCAACGGACATCGTTTATCACAAAACTTTTTTGATCGAGCGAAGTTGCGTTTTACCTGGATTCGTGCCGATGCGCCGTTGCACTCGAGCCCGAGCGTGCCGATACCTCAGGTCATCGACGATCACTCTTCCTCCGGATTCCGACGTTCACGGGCCATGGTTTTGTCAACCTCCGCCGATAAGGCATCGGTAATGATCTGTTGATGCTCGATCATCCGCGAATCGAGAATGTCGCGTGGATGCGGCAGGTCGATCCGCTGATCCAGAATGATCGTGGCCGGCCGGGCACTGAATACGATGACCCGATCCGCCATCAGAATCGCTTCCTGCACACTGTGGGTCACCATGACAATCGTCTTGTCAGCCTCCTGCCACAGCGATTGCAGATCACGAATCATGTAATTCTTGGTCTGCACATCGAGCGCCCCAAACGGCTCGTCGAGCAAAAGCAATTGTGGATCGCACGCGATGGCACGGGCGATGGCCACCCGCTGTTTCATGCCGCCGGAAAGTGTCGCCGGATAGGCATGCTCGAAACCCGAAAGCCCGGTGAGGCGAATCCATTTCTGTGCCCGTATCTCGGCTTCACGCCTGGGAACCTTTTGTATTTCAAGCCCCAGGGTAATATTGCGCAACACCGTGCGCCACGGGAACAGTATGAATTCCTGGAATACGATGCCGCGTTCGGGCCCGGGCGCGGTGATCGCACGTCCGTCCATCGAAAGACTTCCCATACTGGCTGCTTCGAATCCGGCAAGCATGTAAAGAAAAGTGGATTTGCCACATCCGCTGGGTCCGATGATCGCGACAAATTCCCGTTCACGAATGACGAGGTCCAGCTGTTCGATGGTAACGGTTTCCAATCCGGTTTCCCGATCGGCAAATACCTTGCCAACGCCCTTCGCCACTATCTTCGGGCCGCGCACGGAGGCCTTTATGATATTCGGTGCGGCGAACGGATCCGGTTTAGCGTTCAACTTGAACTCCCCAGCGTTTGACTGTTTTCATCTCAATCCAGCCAAAGATGACGTATTCGAAAAAACAGCCCATCAGCGCGATCAAAATGATACCGCCAAAAATGATGTCCATATTCAGATACTCGACAGCATTCGAAATCATCAGCCCCAGGCCGAATGAACTGGCGGCAAGCATCTCCGCCGCGATCAGCGCCCGCCAGGCAAATCCGACGCCCAATCGCAGGCCGGTGAGCAAATACGGAAAGATACCGGGAACGATGGCCTTGATGAAAATCTGCATCCTTGATGCGCCCATCGACCGCGCGACCCAGAACACGCGCAGATTCAATGTGTCGATTCCGGCTACCACGTTATAGATGATCTGCAAGCTGGCGGCGATGAACACTACCGTGATCGTCGTCCGATCATCGATGCCGAACACCAGCAACAGCACGGGCGTCCACGCCAGTGTCGGCACCGGCAGGATGATGCTGATGATCGGACGGAATATGGCACGCCCCCACCCCGTCAATCCGATCGCCAGCCCGATCAACGTACCGAAAACAAGCGCCAGCCCCACCCCGGCGCAGATCCGCCACAGACTGTGCAACAGGCTATACAGAACGGCGTACGGCGGATTGCCGTGCGGGCCCGCCTGAACCCATAAAGCCTTGGCAATCGCCCATGGTGCCGGAAACAGAAAACTGTTGACCCAGCCCATGTTCGCGGCCAGCTGCCATATCGCCAGCGGCACCGCGACAGCTATCACCGGGCGCAGGTAGCGCTTCATCTTGCCGGTCGAACGCCGCGAAACGATACGAACGTTTAATTCACTATTGCGGGTCGCGTCGATTGCCATGATCAGCGCCTCTGCCCACGGCGGTACCAGCGATGCACGGTCACCGCTTCCAGCGAGCCAAACAGCAGGTGCTCAAATGCGAAACCCAGGGCTGCGAGCAAAACGATGCCGACAAACATCGTGCGCACATCCATGTATTCGCGGGCGGCAAAGATCATGAATCCCAAGCCATAGGAACTGGCCGCCAGCATTTCAGCCGCGACCAGCGTGCGCCAAGAATGCGCAAATCCCAGCTTGAAGCCGGCCATCAACGTTGGCAGGCTGGCCGGTATCAGGACGCGCAGGAAGACGCCCAATGGACCGGCGCCAAGGCTGCGCACAACCCATATGTTCTGCGGTGCAATGGCGCGTACGCCCTGTATCGTGCTGATCAGTACCGGAAAGACCGCGCCGAGAAAGCACACGGCGACAATGGTCACGTCGCCCTGGCCGAGCGTCACCAGAAAAATCGGCGTCCAGGCGACGGCCGGCAGCGGCAGTAAAAGAGCGAGCCACGGCCTCACCCAGCTATAGGCGCGCTCATCGCGTCCCAGCCAGAAACCCAGCGGCACGCCAACCATCACTGCCAGGACAAACGCCGCGCTCGCACGCAACAGACTGCGCCAGGTATGAACGAGCAGAACATGATGGTCGGCGCCCGACAACAATGCCATTCCGCGCGCCACGATGGCGGTGGGCGCCGGCAGGATATGGGAGCCCGTCAGCCCTGCCCGCACTGCCCATTCCCAAAGCAGAAGCACCACAAGGATCGGCGCCATAAACGCCGCTCCGTGCTCGAGTTTGCGCAAAAGAGGCCGGCGCGAGATCGAACCGGAATGACTCAGTTGCGCACTCATGGACCGCCCTGTCTTTTACTTGCCGGACTCGGAATGAGCCAGCTTGCTTGCCTGCTGGTAGAACGACGTATTGATCAGCGCCTTGAAATCCGGGATTGCACTGATCTTGTGGGATGCCTTCATTGATTGTGCAATGGGGCCAAGCTCGGCTATCAGATCATCGGTAACCGGGCCGCCGACATGCACCCGCGACAGCGCCAGACCCAGGGCTTTCGCATCCACCTTGATGCCGGTGCGGCTGACGCTTTCGGCCGCCAGTTGCCCGGCTTTTGCCGGATCATGATTGACAAAGTTGCCCATGTCGATCATGCCCGCCAGGTAATCGACAAGCGTCTTGTGATGCGTCTTGGCAAAATCACGCCGCACCAATATGAAATTGGGGCTTTCGCTGATTCCCTTCATCGACGCAATGCGTTTTGCAACGCCCATGGTCTCGGCGATTGCAACATTCGGTTCCCATGCAACACCCGCTGCAACCACCCCTTGCTGCACGGCCGCACGAATATCCTGAACCTTCATGTTGACCATCTGGAAATCGTGTTCGCTCATGCCGTGCTTCTTCAGATACAGGACAAACGTCGCGTAACAGCCGGAACCTTTGACGACGCCGATTTTCTTGCCTTTCAATTGTTCCACACTGGTAATGGACGAATTTTTCGACACGATCACGCCGTAGCGGTCCCCACCATACTGGTCAACCGCAATGATATAAAAAAGCTTGGGTTGCCTGGCAGCCAACGTAACGAGTCGCGCGGATCCACCGTTCGCCATATCGATACGCCCCGCAATGAAAGCCTGAAGCATGTCGCCGCCCGACGAAAATTTGGTAATCTCACGCTGGACACCGTAAGGTTTCTGCCAATCCTTACCTTGAAAAACGGCATCCGTCGGCACTGACTGCACGCCGACACGAACGGTTGGCTCCGCTGCGTAGGCCCGGGTTCCGGTAAACGACAACCCCAGCATCAGTGCACCGGCTGCAACGGCCAATCCAAACCTTCTCGCTGAAATCAATGATTGCTTCACAATACCCTCCTTTTCCGATTAGGTATAACGGCTCCTGCGATCTACCTTCCGCACTCTTCCATGCGCAAGGCTGTGTATTTGCTCTCCGATGCCCCTCAAAAAACGTGCGTCTCGTCTGTTGATGAAGATTAGTAGTTTCCAAAGATACTACAGTTAGATTCAGAGTTGTCAACCGCCAAAACCAATTTAGCGGGACGCGCCGAACGCGCCGGCGGAGGAGCCGGCGATTTTGCCGAACACGGCACCGGAGGTGAG